>CANIIN010000055.1 GCA_947467405.1 Betaproteobacteria bacterium
CAGGCCTACGAGAACTCACTGGCGCAGGAGCGCGCGCTGCTCGAGAAAGCCAACTTCGACCTGTACACCGCCGAACAGATCAAGCGCAAACTCGTGCAGACCTTGCCGCATTTTCGCGAGCAGGAGGCCGCCTACGAAAAGCTCGCCCGCGACGGCTTCGCCGGCCGGCTCATGTACACCGACAAGCAGCGCGAGCGCATCGAGAAGGAACAGGACCTGCAGGCGCAGGAGTCCGCCATCGCCGCCGCGCAGGCCGCTCGCGCGCAGCAGGAACGTAAGATCGCGCAGATCACCGCCGACTATCGCCGCCAGCTGATGACCGAGCGCATCGACGTCGCCGCCCAGCTCGACAAGTCCGCGCAGGACCTCGCCAAGCAGCAGCACCGCAACACCTGGCTGGAACTGCGCGCCCCGCAGGATGGCGTGGTCAAGGACCTCGCCACCCACACCGTGGGCACCGTCGCCAGCCCCGGCACTATCCTCATGACCCTGGTGCCCAAGGACGAACGACTGCTCGCCGAAGTGTGGCTGCGCAACGACGACATCGGCTTCGTGCACGTGGCGCAGCCGGTGAAGCTCAAGCTCTCGACCTATCTGTTCCAGAAATACGGCATGGTGCAGGGCGAAATCGCACAAGTGGCGGCCGATTCCGCCGAGCTCTCCGCCGGCACCGCCACCCCCGCGTCACGCGCCAACGCCGGCGCGCTGGCCTACAAGGCGCTGGTCAGCCTGAAGAGTCAGCACCTCGAATCCGATGGTGTGATGCATCGCCTCGCACCTGGCATGCAGGTGTCGGCAGAAATTCATCTCGGTACGCGCAGCGTGCTGGAGTATCTGCTCTCGCCGGTGCAGAAGGCGTGGCATGAGGCGGGACGGGAGCGGTAATGGCGCTCCTTCTTCGCGACAGCTTGACCTATTACGCGTCACGTAATAGGATTGTGAAATGATCAGGTCGTTTCGAAGCAAAGACACTGAAGCACTGTTTGAAGACTTGCTGGTGCCCCGCTTCCGCGCCACCGAAAGGCCGGCACGGCGCAAGCTGCTGTATCTCCACCGTGCGAGGCTTCTCAATGACCTCAAGGTTCCGCCCGGCAACCAGCTTGAAGCGTTGAAGGGTGATCGAAGAGGGCAATACAGCATACGCATCAACGATCAGTGGCGGATCTGTTTTCGCTGGCTGGATGGCGACGCCCACGACGTCGAAATCGTCGACTATCACTGAGAATTCATCATGACCCGTAAATTTCTCGAACCCATTCCCCCCGGCGAGATCCTCTATCAGGATTTCATGCTGCCGCTCGACATCAGCATCAACGGGCTGGCTCGTGCCATCAGCGTGCCGCCCAACCGCATCAGCGCCATCATCAACGGCAAGCGCGCCATCACGGCGGATACGGCATTGCGGCTCGGCAAGTATTTCGGCGTGTCGCCGGAGATCTGGCTCGACCTGCAGTCCGACTATGACTTGCGCCTCGCGCAACGCAACGACTGGCCGAAAATCGAACCGCATATTCTGGTGCACGCTGCCTAGTTTCCCCCACTCCAACCCGCTCGCTATGTGTATAGACCGGGGGCATGGTGGACGCTTGTTCGGGGGGCATGTCTTGTAGAAGTCCAATTGGCAAGGTTCTTCAAGCACTTTCGCCGATTAACGCCGTGTCGTCGCCTTGGCGCGCGGCTTCGCAGTACCCTTGCTTGGGACAGCACTGGCCTGAGCAATGTATTCGGACAACTCCTGTCGCAGCACCTGCCGCAGCATCTTCTCGGTTAAGGGTTGATCGGCTTCGGTCAGGTATTGTTTCAATGCATCGTTCATCATCGTCTGATAACCCGTTCCCGCGCTTTCGGCGCGACTGCGAAAGGCATCCAGCACCGCGTTATCAATGAAGATGGAGATGCGCGTCTTGCCCTTTGGCGGGATCACGGCACCGCGCTTGGCTCCGGAAAAATCGTACTCAGCTTTCATAGCTCTTTCGTTCCTTTCGCGTTGGGCGTCGTGCCGAGATGAGGCGGTGATCGTCACCGCGAGCAGTCCAGACGACCAGTAACAGTTCTCCGGCACCGCCCATTCCGATCGTGATGACTCGCTGCTCGCCGACGAAGTGTTTATCTTCCATGGTCAGCGCAAGGGGATCATTGAGAACGACCTCCGCATCGGCGAATGAAACACCATGTTTCTGGTGATTCGCCGCCGCTTTGGCTGGGTCGTATCGGATCGCCATGCGACAAGTATATATACATCATATGCATATAACCAGTGTGAAGCAATTCAGACGAAGCAAAAGACACTGGATCCCCGCCTTCGCGGGGATGACGAACAAGAGAAATGAGGGCCAAGGGGGATGACGGCCAAGGGGAATGACGATTAAGGGAAATGACGACCTCAGGCGAATGACAACCCAAGGTCATCGCCCCAAAAAAAGCGGGCGCCCATCCAGGCCACCCGCTTTGCTTCACCACCCCAGCCAGCCCGAACCTCAAGCCAGCCGCATCACCGTATCAATCAACCTGCATCAAGCCACCTCAAACAACCCCGCCGCGCCCATGCCCTTGGCGATGCACATGGTGATCACCACGTACTTCACGCCGCGGCGCTTGCCTTCGATCAGCGCGTGGCCGGTCAGGCGCGAGCCGGTCATGCCGTAGGGGTGTCCGATGGCGATGGCGCCGCCGTTCACGTTCAGGCGGTCGTTGGGGATGCCGAGGCGGTCGCGGCAGTACAGCGCCTGCACGGCAAAGGCTTCGTTCATTTCCCACAGGCCGATGTCCTCCACCTTCAGACAGGCGCGCGCGAGCAACTTGGGCACCGCGAACACCGGGCCGATGCCCATTTCCGCCGGGTCGCAGGCCGCCACGGCAAAGCCGCGGAAGATGCCCAGCGGCTTCAGGCCGCGCTTCTCGGCCAGCTTGGCATTCATCAGCGTGCACACCGACGCGCCATCCGACATCTGGCTGGCGTTGCCCGCCGTCACGCAGCCGCCTTCCACCACCGGCTTCAGCGCGGCGATGCCTTCATAGGTGGTGTCGGCGCGCACGCCTTCGTCGGCCTTGATGGTCACTTCGTGCTGCGACTTTTCCTTGGTGGCCTTGTCGACCTTTTCCATCATCGTGGTGAAGGGCACGATCTCTTCGTCGAACTTGCCCGCAGCCATGGCCGCCGCCGTGCGCAACTGGCTCTGCACGCCCAGCTGGTCCTGCGCCTCGCGGCTGACGTTGTATTTCTTGCCCACGTATTCGGCGGTCTGGATCATGCCCCAGTACATGCCGGGCCAGGTCTTGTCCAGCCACTCTTCCTTCACCAGGTGGTTGTTCAGATTGTTCTGCACGTTGGTGATCGACTCCACGCCGCCGGCGACATACACATCACCTTCGCCGGCGATGATGCGCTGCGCCGCCATGGCGATGGCCTGCAGGCCCGACGAGCAATGCCGGTTCAGCGTCAGGCCCGGTACCGTCAGCGGCAGCCCGGCGCGCAACGCGGATGCGCGCCCGATGTTCTGGCCCTGCATGCCTTCGGGCAGCGCGCAGCCCATGATCACGTCCTCGATCTCGGCCGGGTCGATCCCGGCGCGCTCGACCGCGTGCTTGACCACATGCCCGCCCATGGTGGCCGAGTGCGTGAGATTGAGCGCCCCGCGAAAGGCCTTGGTCAGGCCGGTGCGGGCGGTGGATACGATGACGGCGTCAGTCATTGAAAGCTCCTTTGGGTGAATGATGCGGGCGCCGTCGTGCGATGCGGCGTCGCTTGTTGGGCATACCCCGTGAATTTACCGCGTTATGACGAATTGGGCACATCGGGAATCGTTCTCTGGAACGGTCCCATTGTCTTCATGTGCCGCAATAGTATCCGCTGACAATCAATTGCCGAAACTGGCAGAATGCCGTATCGACAAAAGTCTTGTGTGCCTCGCAAGGCTTCTGTTGGCGAGCGCCCGCGATAGGAGATGAAGCCATGGAAGTGACATTGCCGTTGGCAAGAATGTCTGTTGAAGAGAAGCTGCGAACCATGGAGTCCCTTTGGGAAGATCTCTGCGCTACGGCGGCTGATATGCAATCTCCCGATTGGCACCAGGATGAACTTGCCGGCCGTGAGGCCGCGCTGAGTCGTGGCGACGACCGCTTCGAGGATTGGGACGATGCCAAGAGGAGCATCAAGAATCAGGTGTCATGAAGGTCCGAATTCTTGGTGCCGCCAGCCGTGACCTGATAGACGGATACCGGTTCTACGAAAGACAGGCGGCAGGCGTCGGCAACTACTTCCTCGATTCCCTCGCCGCGGACATCGATTCACTGGTCATCAGTGCCGGCATCCACGCGCTGCACTTTGGCCGCTACCGCCGGCTGCTTGCGAAAAGATTTCCGTTCGCGATCTATTAGCGTGTCGAGGGTGATACTGTGCTCGTCTATGCCGTTCTCGATTGCCGTCGCAGCCCAGCGTGGACAAGACTTCGACTCACCTAGTCCGAAGCGCAAAAGCACCGCACCCAGCTCCAGAGCTTGATCCAGCACGGCCGCGCTCAAACATCACCCAAACCAAGTCACCGAACGGCCCATTCCTTGGGCTGCCCGCCTTGACTGCCCACCCCGCCAAAGCAATACTCGTTCGCCTTTGTTGTCCCGCCAACCATACGGCGGGCCGAATCTGATCCACGCCTTAACTATTCAATCGCAACGACCCCACGCTCCGCACATGAGCGCCAACCAGGAGAACCCCATGGGCGAAATGTCCGCAGTCACCAAAGCCGCCGCCAAGGAACCGTTCCACGGCCAGATCCTCGACGCCGACGGCCACCTCTACCTCACGCCCGAGGACATGGAAGAGTTCACCAAGGAGATCGGCGAACCGCCGTTCATCGACTTCTACCGTCGCTTCTATAAGAGCCCCGAATACCAGGAGCAGCGCGACAAGCGCCGCAGCCACCTGTGGGAGATCAAGGGCCTGCCGGCGCTGGGCGCCTACGACTTCAACGAGCGCATCGAGGCGCTGGACGCCATGGGCGTGCGCGCGCAGCTGCTCTTCCCCAACACCGGCAGCCTGGAAATGCGCGTCAACTCCGACGTCGCGCGCAAGATGGCCACCGTGTACAACACACGCGGCAGCGAAATGACGCGCAACTCCAAGGGCCGCGTGCGCGTGGTGGCGCAGATCAACATGCACGACGCCGAATGGGCCACCAAAGAGGTGGAACGCGTCATCAAGGACGGCACGCTCGCCGTCACCCTGTCGTGCAACGCGCCGCCCGCAGAAGTATCGCCCTCGCACAGCAAGTGGGACCGCTTCTGGGCCATCCTCGAAGAAGCCCAGATCCCCGCTACCCTGCACCTGGCCAACTCGGGCCTGCTCTCCAGCCGTGATCATGGCGACTTCATGTTCCCCGAGTGGGGCTGGGGCGAATCCGAAACCCTGCGCAAGAAACCCGCCGAGCGCGGCGGCGGTGAAGAAGCCATCAGTCCCTGGTACATGATCATCGCCCACGTCGGCCCCGAGATCTTCCTGCAGAGCATGATCATGGGCCGCGTGTTCGACCGCTTCCCGCGCCTGCGCTTCGGCCTGATCGAATGCAGCGCCGAGTGGGTGGGCTTTGCCGGCGAGCGCATGGACAGCTGGGTGGACTTCATGCACAAGGTCGGCGTGAAGTACGACACCAAGCCCAGCGACGTGCTCCGCCGCAACGTGCGCATCACGCCGTTCTGGCACGAAGACCTGAAGAAGATCATCGACCGCTACGGCCTGGAAGAATGCTGGGTCTTCAGCACCGACTTCCCGCACCTCGAAGGCAGCAAGGACCCCATCGGCAAATTCCGCCGCCACCTGGCCAAACTGCCGGAGGCCTACGCGCGCGACTTCTTCATCAAGAATAACGAGCTGCTGTTTCCGCAGTTGTAGGCGGAGGTTTCACTCCTCCGTCGTCTCGTTTCCTCCGCCACTCAAAAGTCCCCCACCGCTCGAAAGTCCCTCCCCCTGCGCAGCGGGGGGAGGCCAGGAGGGGGCAATCAACGCCAAGAGCGGCTCCTAATCAACGAAGGCCTTTCAAGCCGCCGGGTTGTGCTTCTTCAGCCACTCCTGTAGAGCGACGTCTACGCGCGTCTGCCAGCCCTCGCCCGTGTCACGAAAGCGCTGCACAACTGTACGCGAGAGCCGTATCGTGATGCGTTCCTTGGTCGGGGACTTCTGTGGTCCACGAACGCCGACCTTGCGCTTGAGAGATTCCGGCAATGCTTGTCGTGCGGGGCGAAACGCCTTCAAGTCTTTGGCGGTCAGCTCCCTGACTTCGCCCTTGGCATCAATCAGTGGTTTCGACTTTGGCATATCAGCCCACCCCTTCAATCAAGCCGCAGTCAGTCGAACCTTGCTGACGGTGCCCAGGTCAACGCTTAGCCTGGCCTGCCACAGGTCGTGGTTGTACTGCATCGCCAGCCAGCTCTCGGGCGAACGGCCCAGCGCCTTGGAAAGGCGCAAAGCCATTTCAGGACTGATGCCGTTGGCCCCGGTCAGCACCCGATTCAGAGTCGATGCAGCCACGCCCAGCTTGGTAGCCAACTCGCGGCCGCTGATGCCGTTCGGCTCGAGGTAAACCTCGGTAATGAATTCACCGGGATGCGGCGGATTGTGCATGGTCATTAGTGGTAGTCCTCGTAGTTCAACACAAAGGCATGCCCGTCCCTGAACTCGAACGTCAAGCGCCAGTTTCCATTCACCCACACTGACCACCGGCGGGGTTCAAACCCCTTCAGCCCGTGCAGGCGAAAACCTGCGATATCCATGTCGTCCACGGACTGGGCCGTATCCAAAGCGGACAACAGCATGCGTAGCCTCTTGCCATGGTGGGGCTGGATTCCCGCCGTGCTGCCCGACGTGAAGAATTTGCCCAACCCTTTGTGCCGAAACGACTGGATCATGCGGCGATGATAGCGTGTTGCGCATCACGCAACAAGGGCCGATTCACCTCGGCGAAAAGCTGGTCCCCCGCAACGACTCCGTCATCCCCGCGAAAGCGGGGATCCAGTCTGCTCGAAGACTTGCACCAGATGGAGATCAACAAGCCTCGTGGCTTCCAAGCCCCGCAGCCGACCGCACCGTCCCTCTCGCCTTGACGCACCACCTCACCGCAGCAATACTTCCTCCACAAACCAAAACGACCGCACAGACGGCCGTCACCGCAGCAAGGAGGAGGTCCCCATGAGTCAGCCCATTGGCCAAGTATCGGACCAGCCCACGGCCACGCACGGCGTGTCCGCGCCCGCCAACGCGAGCACACCCGCAGGCGCAAACACCAGCCCCCACCCCGGCGCGCCAACCAACCCCCTCGGCGCCACCGATCCCAACCTGTTGCCCTTCATGGCCCCGTGCCGCGGAGTTGCGCCCGGCGCGCCGCTGCGCTGGGTGGCCATGGGGTGGGATGACTTCAAGCGCGCCCCGGCACTCAGCCTCGGCTACGGCGTCGCCATCATGCTGCTGTCCATGATCGTCACCGGCATCGGCTTGAAGTACGGCAGCTACTGGGCGGCGTTGATATTGCTGTCGGGGTTCGTGTTCGTGGCGCCGCTGCTGGCGCTGGGGCTGTATTCGGTGAGCCGGCAGATCCACAACCAGCAGTTCCACAACGGCCCCGCGCCGTCGTTCGCGCGCAGCGTCGAGGCCACGCGCAAGGCGCTCGGCACATCCATGGTGTACGCGCTGGCGCTGTTGGTGCTGTTCCTGGTGTGGGCGCGCGCGGCGTCGATGGTGCACGTGTTCTTCCCGCAAAACGCCACGCCCAGCCTGGCCGAGCTGGCGACCTTCCTCGCCATCGGCACCGCCGTGGGCTCGGTGTTCTCGCTGGTCACCTTTGTCGCCAGCGCCTTCTCGCTGCCCATGATCTGCGACCGCGACACCGATGCCATCACCGCCATCGTCACCAGTGTCAACGCCGTGCTCCGCAACAAACCCGCCATGGCCGCGTGGGCCGCCATCATCGTTGTCCTCACTGCCATCGGCTTCGCCACCGCGCTCATCGGCCTGGCCGTCATCATCCCGCTGCTCGGCTATGCCACCTGGCACGCGTATGTCGAGACGGTGGCTGCCAGGGCGTGGCCGACGAACGGGTGAGTCCCTCCCCCCTGCGCGCATGGTCGTAAGCGACGGTGAAGGTCAGGATGGCCGTCGCGAAGACGAAACTACCCCGTATCCAGCCGCCCCTTGCAACATACCCAAATTGGGTAGTAACATGCCCAAAATGGGTATCAAGACCAGCCGATCCGCCGCAAAGAATGCCGCCCCCGCACCAGCCCCCAGGCCGTTGCGCGTGGTGAGCGCTTCCGCAAAACCTGCGCGCGCTGCGCATCTTGCGGCAAACCGTACTGCATCTGTTGCGGCGAATCGCGCTGCCAAACCCGCCAGCCTCGCCGGCGCGTTGTTCTCCGCCACCCAGCAGCGCGTGCTTGGCCTGCTGTTCGGCCAGCCGGAGCGCAGCTTCTTTGCCACGGAACTCATCGCACTGGCGGGCGCGGGATCGGGCGCCGTGCAGCGTGAAGTCCAGCGTCTGGCAGAAAGCGGCCTCGTCAATGTCACGCGTGTCGGCAACCAGAAGCACGTGCAGGCCAACGCCAGCGCGCCGATCTTCGAAGAGCTGCGCGGCATCGCCTACAAGGCGCTCGGCCCGGCCGAGGCCCTGCGCGATGCGCTGGCGCCGCTCGCCTCGCGCCTGCGCGCAAGCTGGTTGTACGGGTCCGTGGCCAAGGGCAGCGATCGCGCGCAGAGCGATTTCGACGTGCTGCTGGTGGCGAAGAACGACGCCGGACTCACCCTCGAAGCCGTTTACGCCGCGCTCGCGCCCGCCGAAAAACGCCTGGGCCGCAGCATCAGTCCCACCCTCTATACCGAAAGCGAATTCCGCCGTCGCCTGACCAACGGCAACGCCTTCGTCACCAAGGTCATGGCCGGCCAGCGTGTGCTGCTGACTGGCGACGAACATGCCGCTGACCCAACTCGATAACCTGGTACGGGCCGGGCAGCTCAAGGCCGAGCCGCCCGCCCAGAGCGAGATCGACGGTCTGGTTCGGTCGGGCCATGTTCGCCTGCTCGACGCCGGCAACGCCAGCCTCAACATCGAGAGCCGCTTCGACCTGGCCTACAACGCCGCACACGCCCTGTCGCTGGCGGCGCTGCGCTGGCACGGCTACCGTTCCGAGAATCGCTACATCGTCTTCCAGAGTCTCGCCCACACGCTCAAGCTTCCGCCTGAACAATGGCGCGTGCTCGATCGCGCGCACAAGCAGCGCAACCTCGCCGAATACGAAGGCCACACCGATGTGGACGAAGAACTGCTGGCCGCGCTGCTGCGCGTTGCGGCAGAAGTCGAATCACTCGTCGCCGGCCTTGGCCCTGTGCCCAAGGCCTGATCGACAGGGGGGCAATCGCCCGCAAACCCTCACCAACAGGCGATCTACAGGCACATGCCCTCCTGCGCCGTCATCCCGGCCGGCGCCAGTGCGTTCTTGTATTGGTTCCCGCGCGAAACAGGTTTCCCCGCCACAACAACCAGCAATCTTCGTCATGACAACCAAACCAGAGAATCTTGTGCCCCTTGTCCGCCTCATACGCGGGGAGAAGGTATTGCTGGATGCCGATCTGGCAAGCTTGTATGGCGTCAGCACCAAAGTCCTGAATCAGGGGGTCAAACGAAATCAGGATCGATTTCCCGAAGACTTCATGTTTCAACTGACGAGCGACGAATGGACTCGACTGCGGCTGCAGAACGTCACCCCGTCATCCAGGGCAAGCCCCATGCGGTCACAATCTGTGACCGCATCCCGCCGGAATATTGGCGCCCTGCCGTTCGCCTTCACAGAGCAGGGTGTCGCCATGCTCTCCAGCGTTTTGCGGTCGCCGCGTGCCGTGGAGGTCAACATCGCCATCATGCGCACCTTCGTGCAGTTGCGGCGCCTCATGGATTCCAACCGCGATCTGGCAAAAAGGATCGAGGCGCTGGAACGTCGCTATGACGAGCAATTCGAATCCGTCTTCGATGCCATCCGGCGACTCATCGCCGAGGACGAGACGAGAAAGACCCGCCCAAAGCGCAGCATC
>CANIIN010000056.1 GCA_947467405.1 Betaproteobacteria bacterium
AATCGTGGATTTGGAAAAGCCGTATGGTGTGATTGTCCAGTACGGCGGTCAGACCCCACTCAAGCTGGCACTGGATCTGGAAGCGAATGGCGTTCCCATCGTCGGTACCTCGCCGGACATGATCGATGCCGCCGAAGACCGCGAGCGTTTCCAGAAGCTGCTGCACAAGCTGAAATTGAAGCAGCCGCCCAACCGCACGGCGCGCAACGAAACCGATGCACTGACGCTGGCGCTGGAAATCGGCTATCCGCTGGTGGTGCGCCCGAGCTATGTGCTGGGCGGCCGCGCCATGGAAATCGTTCACGATCAACGCGACCTCGAGCGCTACATGCGCGAGGCGGTGAAGGTGTCGAATGATTCGCCCGTGCTGCTGGACCGCTTCCTGAACGACGCCATCGAAGTCGACGTGGATGCCGTGTCCGACGGCAAGCAGGTGATCGTCGCCGGCATCATGGAACACATCGAGCAGGCCGGCGTGCACTCCGGCGATTCGGCCTGTTCGTTGCCGGCGTTCTCGCTGAGCGCCCACCTGGAGCGCGAACTGCGCCGCCAGACCGTGGCGCTGGCCAAGGGCCTGAAGGTCATCGGCCTGATGAATATCCAGTTCGCCATCCAGCGCGACGTGGTTTATGTGCTGGAAGTGAATCCGCGTGCCTCGCGCACCGTGCCTTTCGTATCGAAGGCCACCGGCCTGCAATGGGCGAAGATCGCGGCGCGCTGCATGGCCGGCCAGACGCTGGCGCAGCAGGGCGTGACGAAGGAAGTGATTCCGCCATACTTTTCGGTGAAGGAGGCGGTGTTCCCCTTCATCAAGTTCCCGGGCGTGGACACCATCCTCGGACCGGAAATGAAGTCCACCGGCGAAGTGATGGGCGTGGGCTATACCTTTGGCGAGGCGTTCGTGAAGTCGCAGCTGGCTGCCGGCGTGAAATTGCCGAAGTCGGGACAGGCGTTCATCAGCGTGCGTGACGGCGACAAGGTTGCCGCCGTGGAAGTCGGTCGCGAACTGGTCGAGCTGGGCTTCAAGCTGGTGGCAACGCGTGGCACGGCGGCGGTGCTGTCGGCGCATGGCCTGCCTGTCGCGACCGTGAACAAGGTGGCCGACGGCCGTCCGCACGTGGTCGACATGATCAAGAATGGCGACGTGACCCTGATCATCAACACGGTCGAGGAAACGCGCAAGGCGGTATCCGATTCACGCTCCATCCGCGTGTCCGCGCTGGCGCAGCGTGTCACCTATTACACGACCATGGCCGGCGCGCGCGCTGCCTGTGCGGGCATGCGCCATGTGGCGACGCTGGTGCCGTATGACCTGCAGACCCTGCATGCCGGCTTGCCCGGAGCGGACCCGTCGCGCACGCCAAAGCGCGATGGTTCTGTGGTAACTTAATCCTCGTTTGATTCGGTGGACGGTGCAGGGTCAGTTCGCACCGTCGCCGCCAGTTTTTCCGACGATTCATCCCGGCGCTTGCCTGGCCTTCCGCCCACTTGACAACCCCACTGACGAACTGTGCCGCAGCAGCGGTCGGCGTCACGTTTTATCTGGATTACGCTCATGGCTAAAACACCTGTCACCGTTGTCGGCGTGGAAATGCTGCGGACCGAACTGCATCGTTTGAAGACGGTTGACCGTCCCGCGACGATTGCCGCCATTGCCGAAGCCCGCTCGCACGGTGACCTGTCCGAAAACGCGGAATATGACGCGGCCAAGGAGCGCCAGGGTTTCATCGAAGGCCGCATCGCGGATGTCGAGTTCAAGCTGTCCAACATCCAGATCATCGATCCGAAACTGCTGGATACCGACGGCCGCTGCGTATTTGGCGCGACGGTCAAGATGGAGGAGTCGGGCGGCGAAGCCGTGACCTATCAGATCGTTGGCGATGACGAGGCCGACATCAAGCGGGGCAAGATTTCCATCTCATCGCCGATTGCACGCGCGCTGATCGGCAAGTACGCCGGTGATGTGGTCGACGTGCAGACGCCCGGTGGGATCCGTCAGTACGAAATTCTCGACGTCCGTTACGAGTAGAAGCGATCGTGGCGCAAAGGGGCGCAGGGGATGCTGCGCTGCCCTGGGTTGATTTAGCGTCCGCTGCGGCGTTTGGTGCTGTGGCGCGAGCTGGGACTGGCGGTCGGGCGTCCGCGCGGACGTGCGCGCGGGGCAGCTTCGGTGCGGTCTATTGCACGCTCGGCGCGCGTGCTTTCAGTCGACGAACGTCCGGTGCGGGCGCCGCCGGTGCCGGTCGAGCGGCCCGCTGGACGCGCAGGGCGCGCTGCGCCGCTGCCGTAGGGACGGCGCGCAGCTGGCTTGTCCGTGTCTGAACTGCCGGAACGGCGCGGATCGAACAGGCCTTTGCGTATCGGCGTATCGCGGCGTGTGGCTGAATCCTTGTCCGGGCGCCGGGGGGAGCGAGCCTGGCGTGGCTTGCGCGGCGCAATGATGACCGGTTTTTCTTCCGGTGGACTCATTTTGAAGATAACCAGGATCTTGCCGATATGCTGTACGGGCTCTGCGCCCGTCTGGGTGCAGATTTCGAGCAGTGCCGCGGCGCGCGCGTTGCGGTCGTCTCCGGTCACGCGGATCTTGATCAGTTCGTGGCTCTTCAGCGCGCGGTTGATTTCCGCGATGACAGAAGGAGTGAGCCCGTCATTGCCGATCATGACGACCGGCTTGAGTGAATGGGCGCGGGCTTTCAGCTCGCGGCGATCGGAGGTTGTCAGATTTTTCATCGGGCGCATTCTAACAGCCGCGCCCCGAGTAGTCCCTTTGTCTTTGTTTCAGGGCAAGCGAGCCATGCGATGAGCAAGACCAGCAAAGCCTGGATGCAGGAACACGTCAATGACACCTACGTCAAGCAGGCGCAGGCGCACGGATTCCGTTCGCGTGCGGCCTACAAGCTGAAGGAAATCGATGAACGCGACCACCTCTTGGCTCCGGGGCAGGTGGTGGTCGATCTGGGAGCCGCGCCGGGTAGCTGGACCCAGGTGATTGCGGGCCGCGTGGGCGCGTCGGGAAAGGTCATCGGCGTGGACCTGCTCCCGGTTGACCCGATTGCCGGGGCGGAGTTGATTTTGGGCGATTTTCGCGAAGATGTGGTCCTGGCGGAGGTGGAAAGGGCCCTGGCCGGACGCAAGGTGGACCTTGTGGTTTCGGATATGGCCCCCAACCTATCCGGTATCTCCAGCGCGGATCAGGCGCGGAGCCTGCATCTTTGCGAGTTGGCGCTGGAATTCTCGTGCAAGCACCTGAAAAAAGGAGGAAATTTCCTGGTCAAGACGTTTCAGGGCGCTGGCTTCAATGCCTTCCAGAAGGATTTGCACAAGCACTTCAAGACGGTTACATCACGTAAACCCCAGGCATCGAGGGGGCGCTCCAACGAAATGTATCTGCTAGGCAAGGGATTGATTGATCCGGCGGAGTGAAAGTGGGGGAATCGATTCATCCTGAAGGCGATCGGATCGTGCCGTTTCCGGAGTTGTACTTGATGTTTTGACCGATGTTGTGATCTTTCGCACAAGTTCCCGTTCTCGCACGGGTTATCGTTTTGTCAGTTTGCTGCAAGTAGCGGATGTACCCGGTAGAATGAGCCGATCGGAATCCACCGAATGGTGAGTAGTCGCCGAGTCATCGCGACAAAGGAGTTGGTTTGAACAATCTTTTCAAAAATCTGGCGATCTGGCTGGTCATTGGTCTGGTTCTCATGACCGTGTTCAATCAGTTCAATTCGCGGCAGGCTGCGCAGTCCCCGATGGAATATTCGCAATTCATCGAGGAAGTGAAGTCCGGGCGCATTGCCAAGGTGCTGATCGAAGGCCGCGTGCTCAAGGCCACGACCAACGAAGGCAAGCGCGTCACCAGCTATTCGCCCGGCGATATCTGGCTGGTATCCGATCTGCTGAAGTACGGCGTCAAGATCGAGGCCAAGCCCGAGGAAGAACCGTCCTTCCTGATGAACATCTTCGTGTCGTGGTTCCCGATGCTGCTGCTGATCGGCGTGTGGGTGTTCTTCATGCGCCAGATGCAGGGCGGCGGCCGCGGCGGCGCCTTCTCGTTTGGCAAGTCGCGGGCGCGCGTACTGGACGAGACCACCAATCCCGTGACGTTCGCCGATGTGGCTGGTTGCGAGGAAGCCAAGGAAGAGGTTGCCGAATTGGTGGACTTCCTGCGTGACCCGACCAAGTTCCAGAAGCTGGGCGGCCGCATTCCCAAGGGTGTGCTGATGGTTGGCTCGCCCGGGACCGGCAAGACCTTGCTGGCGCGTGCCATTGCCGGCGAAGCCAAGGTGCCGTTCTTCTCCATCTCGGGTTCCGATTTCGTGGAAATGTTCGTCGGTGTGGGCGCGGCCCGTGTGCGCGACATGTTCGAACAGGCCAAGAAGCAGGCGCCGTGCATCATTTTCATTGACGAAATCGATGCGGTGGGTCGCCAGCGCGGTGCCGGACTCGGTGGCGGCAACGACGAGCGCGAACAGACGCTCAACCAGTTGCTGGTGGAGATGGACGGTTTCGAAGGCACGGTCGGCGTGATCGTGATCGCCGCCACCAACCGGCCTGACGTACTTGACCCGGCTCTGTTGCGTCCCGGTCGTTTCGACCGTCAGGTCGTGGTGCCGTTGCCTGATATCCGCGGTCGCGAGCAGATCCTGCTGGTGCACATGCGCAAGGTACCGATGGCCCCTGACGTCAAGGCCGACATCATTGCGCGTGGTACGCCAGGCATGTCTGGCGCCGATCTGGCGAACCTGGTCAATGAAGCGGCGCTGTTCGCTGCGCGCATGAACAAGCGTCTTGTCGACATGGACGACTTCGAGCGCGCCAAGGACAAGATATTCATGGGCGCGGAGCGGCGTTCCATGGTGATGCCGGAGGAAGAGCGCCGGAACACGGCCTACCATGAGTCCGGTCATGCACTGGTGGCCAAACTGCTGCCCAAGACTGACCCGGTGCACAAGGTCACGATCATTCCGCGTGGCCGTGCCCTGGGCGTGACTATGCAGTTGCCGACCGAAGATCGCTACAGTCAGGATCGCGATCGTCTGCTCAATACCATCGCCGTGCTGTTTGGCGGACGGATTGCCGAAGAGGTTTTCATGCACCAGATGACCACTGGCGCATCCAACGACTTCGAGCGTGCCACCGACCTGGCCCGCCGCATGGTGACCCAGTGGGGCATGTCGGATGAACTCGGGCCGATGGTGTACGGAGAGAACGAGGGCGAAGTGTTCCTCGGGCGCTCCGTCACCACGCACAAGAACGTGTCCGAAACGACGATGCAGAAGGTCGATCAGGAGATTCGCCGCATCCTTGACCAGCAGTATGGACTGGCACGCAAGCTGATCGAGGACAACCGCGACAAGATGGAGGCCATGACCAAGGCGCTTCTGGAATGGGAAACGCTCGATGCCAACCAGTTGGACGACATCATGGCGGGCCTGCCGCCGCGCTCGCCCAAGCCGACCCAGTCGTC
This sequence comes from Betaproteobacteria bacterium, assembly GCA_947467405.1. Taxonomy (GTDB): domain Bacteria; phylum Pseudomonadota; class Gammaproteobacteria; order Burkholderiales; family SG8-39; genus CAIYPG01. Next base: position 5,468 of record CANIIN010000056.1, read on the forward strand.
GAACCAGCCGCCGAGGAAGGATGGTCCGACCGGCAGCGCGCAGGAACCTGCCGCGGCCTGATCGTTGGATGCCGTCGAGAAGGGCCTGGAGCCGATGCTTCAGGCCTTTTTTGTTTGCGGAGCCCACCCAGTCCCATTTTTCGATGAAGGCCCGACGCTGACGTGAATGCGCAACTTCAATGCGGACGTTTTCGCCTGTCGCTCGACAGGCCCTTGATCATGGGCATCGTGAATGTCACGCCGGACTCCTTCTCCGACGGCGGTCTTCACGCTTCTGCCGCCGCGGCCATCGCGCATGCCGAGAAGCTGCTGTCTCAGGGCGCGCACATCCTGGACATCGGCGGCGAGTCGAGCCGGCCGGGAGCAGAGGGCGTGAGCGTGGAGGAGGAGTTGTTGCGCGTGTTGCCGGTGATCCGCGCCTTGCGTGACTTTCCGGTGCCAATCGCGGTGGATACGGTCAAGCCCGATGTCATGCGTGCCGCCATCGATGCCGGCGCGTCAATGATCAACGACATCAAGGCGCTGCAGGCTCCCGGTGCAGTCGACATCGTCGCGGCGAGCGACGCTGCCGTCTGCCTCATGCATATGCAGGGCGAGCCGCGCTCCATGCAATTGAATCCGGCCTATGGCGACGTGGTTGGCGAGGTCGGGTCATTTCTGGGGGGGCGCGCCGCCGCGGCGATGGCCGCGGGCATCGGTCGCGAGCGCATCGTGATCGATCCGGGATTCGGATTTGGCAAGAGCGTCGATGATAATTTTGATCTGCTGGCCAGATTGGACGACATTTGCCGGTTGGGATTCCCTGTCCTGGCGGGGTTGTCGCGAAAGTCGATGCTGGGCGCCGCCACCGGCAAGCCAGTTGGCGACAGGGCGTCGGCCAGCGTTGCAGCCGCCGTGCTGGCGCTGGAACGTGGCGCGACGATCATTCGCGTACATGATGTGGCCGAGACAGTCGATGCGCTCGGTGTTTTCAATGCGCTGACGCGGCGTTGAAGTTCGGCTGGAAGTGCCGGACCGAGTTGGGTGGGGTAGCGTCCTCCCGCTGATCTTGCAAAAACGGTCGCCACGCTATCCGGCGTGGCGGGCTGGTTGTCCCGGGACTGGCTTGAAAAGTCAACGCCATGCATCTTGCGCGCTTGAGCAATGCCATGGGCGCGGATGCGCTTGCCCGGGTAGATCGCTGCCCGCGCTCCCCGCAATTAAGCCGCTGGCAATGTCATGGCATTGATAAAATCTTGGGCAGTCAACGTCTGGGGTATCAGCATGGGCAGGAAGTATTTCGGTACGGATGGGGTGCGCGGCAAGGTCGGCGAATTGCCGATCACGCCGGAGTTCGTGATGCGTCTTGGCTTTGCGGCTGGGGAGGTGTTGACCCATCGCACTCACCTGCCCAAGGGGGAACGTCCGGCCGTGCTGATCGGCAAGGACACGCGAATTTCAGGCTACATGCTCGAAGCAGCGCTGGAAGCGGGCTTTTCCGCAGCGGGAATCGACGTGATGCTGTGCGGGCCACTGCCGACCCCGGCGATCGCCTACCTGACGCGCGCCCTGCGCCTGCAGGCTGGGGTGGTGATCAGCGCCTCTCACAATCCCTATCCGGACAACGGCATCAAGTTCTTTTCGGCGTCCGGCAACAAGCTGCCTGATGCCGTGGAATCCGACATCGAGGCGCGGCTTGACGCGCCGATGGGGTGCCGCCCATCGGCGGAACTGGGCAGGGCGCGGCGCATTGAGGACGCGGCGGGGCGATATGTGGAGTTCTGCAAGAGCACCTTTCCGTCGGCGCTCGACCTGCGCGGACTGAAGATCGTGGTGGACTGCGCACACGGCGCCGCCTATCACATCGCGCCGCACGTTTTTCACGAGCTCGGCGCGGACGTGGTGTCGATAGGCGTTTCGCCGGACGGCTTCAACATCAATGACCAGTTTGGTGCGACGGCGCCGAAGTCACTGCAGGCCGCCGTGAAAGCCAACAAGGCCGATCTCGGCATTGCGCTGGATGGCGACGCGGACCGCCTGTTGATGGTGGATCGCAATGGCCGGTTGTTCGACGGCGACCAGCTGCTGTACGTGGTCGCCCGGCATCGCCATGCCAAGCGGCGCATCAAGGGTGTGGTGGGAACGTTGATGTCCAACCTGGCGTTGGAGCGGGCCCTGGAGAAACAGGGAATCCGCTTTGCCCGCGCCAAGGTCGGTGATCGCTATGTCCTGGAGATGCTGGCCACCAGGGGCTGGGAGCTGGGCGGGGAAAACTCCGGCCACATCATCTGCCTCGACAAGCACACCACCGGCGATGGTATTGTCGCCGCCCTGCAGGTCCTGACGGCAGTGCGCGAGTCGGGTCGTACGCTGGGTGAACTGGCCGGAGAACTGGTGCTGTATCCGCAGGTTCTGATCAACGTCAAGGTCTCGCGCGGTGTCGATTTGCAGAAAAACGCGCGGGTTCAGAAGGCCAAGGCTGCGGTCGAGAAGCGGCTGGGCAGCAAGGGGCGCGTGCTGTTGCGTCCGTCCGGCACCGAGCCGGTTTTGCGCGTCATGGTGGAGGGGGAGGATCGCGCTGCAGTGACCAAGGCGGCATCCGAGATCGCCACCGTGGTCAAGGCCGAAGCGGCGCGCCTGGTCTAGGGTGCGTGGCATGTCTGGCCAACGGCACCATGATGGCGGCCGCTTTGTCTTTTGTCATTTGGTTGTCACATTTGCTCCATAGAATGGCGTCCAGCAGGTCCATGACCCATTGCAAGGAGCAAAACCATGAAGTTTTCTTATTCCAGACGTTCAATGATTACGGCGGCGATTGTCGCTGCCGCTACTTCCCTTGGCGTGACTGCCGCAACCGCCGCCGAAGTCACCGGCGCTGGCGCGTCGTTCCCGGCTCCGGTTTATGCCAAGTGGGCTGACGCCTACCAGAAGGCAACCGGCAACAAGATCAATTATCAGTCCATCGGTTCCGGTGGCGGCATCAAACAGATTACCTCCAAGACCGTTGATTTCGGTGCATCCGACATGCCTTTGACGCCGCAGGACCTCGACAAGGCGGGCATGATGCAGTTCCCGACCGTGATCGGTGGCGTGGTGCCGGTCGTCAACATTCCCGGCATCAAGGCGGGTGACCTGCGCCTGACGGGAGCCGTTCTCGGCGACATCTACCTCGGCAAGATTGTGAAATGGAACGAAAAGGCGATCGCCGACCTCAATCCGAAACTGACCCTGCCGGCACAGGATATTGCCGTGGTGCGCCGCGCCGATGGCTCGGGCACGAGTTTCATCTTCACGAACTACCTGTCCAAGGTCAACGCAGAGTGGAAGAGCAAGGTCGGTGAGGGCACGGCAGTGCAGTGGCCAGTTGGTCTGGGCGGCAAGGGCAATGAAGGCGTATCGGCGTTCGTGCAGCGTGTCCCGGCCGCCATCGGATACGTTGAATATGCCTATGCCAAGCAGAACAAGCTGGCCCATGCGCAGATGCAGAATGCCGATGGCGTGTTCGTGCAACCCGAGGACGATGCCTTCAAGGCAGCTGCCGCGGGTGCTGACTGGTCCAAGTCGGCGTTCTACGAAATCCTGACCGACAAGCCGGGCAAGGCCACCTGGCCGATTTCCGGCGCCACCTTCATCCTGATCCACAAGGTTCAGGACAAGCCGGCCCAAGGGCTGGAAGTGCTGAAGTTCTTCGAATGGTCGTTCAAGAACGGCGACAAGATGGCCGCCGATCTGGACTACGTGCCGATTCCGGACAGCCTGGTGAAACTGGTCAATTCGACGCTTGCTTCCAGCGTCAAGGACGCTGCCGGCAAGGCCCTGTGGACCGGACACTGAGCAAACGAATGCGTCGCTCCGGAAATCGCACCCTGCAAAGGGCGGCTGAGATCCGGCGCTGAGGGAGAATGCCCGTGACGACAGCAATTCAAGACTCAGGCGGGCTGAATCCGACATATTCTAGTGCTGTAGAATCGGTGACCATGTCAAACGCAACGCCGCGCAAGAAGCAGTGGATGGGCAACTGGGTCTTTCACAACCTGACCCGCTTCTTCGCGTTTCTGACATTTCTTGTGCTGCTCGGGATCATTTTGTCGCTGGCGTATGCGTCGTGGCCGACGCTGCAGAAGTTTGGATTCTCATTTCTCTGGACGAGTGAGTGGAATCCGCCGATGGATCGATTCGGCGCGCTGGTGATGATCTACGGCACGCTCGTGACATCGATCATTGCACTGGTGATCGCGATACCGGTCAGTTTTGGTATCGCCCTGTTTCTGACGGAGCTGTCTCCGCGGTGGCTTCGCCGCCCACTCGGTACGGCCATCGAATTGCTGGCGGCCATTCCCAGCATCGTCTACGGCATGTGGGGCCTGCTGGTTTTTGCGCCTTTGTTCGCCAATTACTTCCAGCCCTGGCTGTCCGCGACCCTTGGGCAGCTGCCGCTGGTGGGACGGTTGTTCCAGGGACCTGCGATGGGCATCGGTCTGCTGGCCGCCGGGATCATTCTCGCCATCATGATCATTCCATTTATCGCTTCGGTCATGCGCGACGTATTCGAGGTCACGCCGACCATGCTCAAGGAATCGGCCTACGCATTGGGATCGACC
>CANIIN010000057.1 GCA_947467405.1 Betaproteobacteria bacterium
CGAAGAAGAAGTCGTCGAGGAAGTCCTCCACCGCGATCACGCGCACCGGGAAGGCGCCGGTTTCGGCGATGGCTTCCTTGTAGCGGTAGTCGTGCACCAGGCCCTTGTAGATCGGGTCGGCCTTGTCGCTGTAAGGGATCTCCCAGATTTCCTTCAGGTCCTTCAATGCGGCGATGAAGCTGCCGCGCGGCGCGGCGTCGTACACCGCCGACACGCGCGAGCTTTTGCCATTGCGATCCGTCACCGGAATCACTTTCAGCGGCTGCAGCGAGGCGGCGTCCAGCGCCACCAGCGTGTGCGGCAGGTAGTTGGCCGCCATCACGGTGCGGCCGTCGGAGGACACGGCGATGTTGCGCATGTTGATGCCGACGCGGATCTCGCTGACCATGCGCAGGTTGTGGATGTCGTACTTCGACACCCAGCCGTCGCGCGAACCGAAATAGACGAAGCGGCCGTCCGGCGAGAACTTCGGCCCGCCGTGCAGCGCGTAGCGCGTGGCGAAGCGCGTGATGGGCGTCAGCTTGTCGCCGTCGAGGATGGTGGCGTGGTGGTCACCGGTTTCCACCACCACGAACAGATGCTGCGGATCGGCGCCGTGGATCGGCGTGGCCGAATCCGGCTTGTCCGCGACATGCACCACGCGCGAGGCATTGATGTCGGCCAGTTCCCAGCGCGGCGGGGTGGCCGGCTCGGCGTAGATGTAGTCGGCCAACTGGCGGACGTCGTCATCGGACAGTGTGGCGCCGAAGGCCGGCATCTGCGTGGCCATGCGGCCCTTGGCGATCACGTCGCGCGCGGCAGCGGGGCGCAGGCGCTCGAGGTTGGTCGGCAGCAGGGCGGGGCCGATGGCGCCGAGGCGGTCGACACCATGGCAGCTGACGCAATGCGTGCCGTACAGCTGTGCCGCCTTGTTCAGGCTCAGTGGCGCCGCGAGGCTTGCCGTGGTGGTAGCAGCGGCCGCCCCCTGCGCCATGACATCCACGCTGGCCATAAGCAGGGCGGCACAGGCGGCTCCCAGCAGCACGGTGCTGGTCAGCGAGCCGCCACTGGGGCCGTCGTCGAAATCTTCGGTTTTCATGAGTGCACTCGGTTCAGGTTTGCTTCGTGCGCATTGCTGCGCTAGTGGGAGATCTCTTCTACCGGTTCGATGGGGATGTGCAGCGCACCCTTCTTGTCGCGCCAGGCGCTGAAGGGTTTCAGGGCGATGCGCTCACGTTCCGCGCCCGGCGCGATACCGATCTCGCCGTCATCCAGATAGCAGGCCGGGTCCTCTTCCCAGGCGTCGCCGGTGAGTTGCATGGCGCGCACGCGGGTGTTGCCGCCACACACGTCGAAGTAGGCGCAGGCACCGCAACGACCCTTGATGACGCGCGGCCGGGCTTTCAGCCCCGCCATGATCGGGTGGCTGGTGTCCTGCCAGATCTGCGAGAACGGCCGCTCGCGCACGTTGCCCAGCGTCAGGTCCCACCACATGGTGTCGGGGTGCACATTGCCGAGGTTGTCGATGTTGGCCACGTTCTCGCCCGAGGCGTTGCCGCCCCACTCGGCCAGCTTGGCGCGCAGGTGCGCCTCTTTCTCGGGAAAGCGTTCACGCACCCAGTGCAGCAGGTACACCGCGTCGGCGTCGTTGTTGCCGGTGACGAACTCCTTATCCTCTTTGCGCAGTGCATGCTCGTAGCAGGTGTCGAACAGCAGGTTCATGGCCTCGCGCGTGACGCGGAACTGCGCGTCGTGGCCGCGGTTGCGGTTGCCGCGCCCGGCGTAGTTGAGATGCGAGAAGTAGAACTTGTCGATGCCCTCGTCATCCACCAGCTTCAGCAGGCCGGGCAGGTCGGCGGCGTTGTCCTGCGTGAGCGTGAAGCGCACACCCACCTTCACGCCGCGCGCATGCAGCAGCTTGATGCCGGCCAGCGACGCTTCGAACGCGCCCTGCTTGCGGCGGAACTTGTCGTGCGTCTCGCGCAGGCCGTCCAGGCTCACGCCGACGTAGTCGAAGCCGGTGGCGGCGATGCGGTCTGCCAGCGGCACGTCGATCAGCGTGCCGTTGGACGACAGCGCGGTGTAGAACTTCATCGACTTGGCGCGATCGGCGATGTCGAAAATGTCCTTGCGGAGCAGCGGTTCGCCGCCGGACAGGATCAGTGCCGGTACCTTGAAGCCCTTCAGGTCGTCCAGCACCCGAAACGCTTCTTCGGTCGACAACTCGCCGGGAAAGTCGATGTCGGTGGAGATCGAGTAACAGTGCATGCAGGTCAGGTTGCAGCGCCGGATCAGGTTCCAGATCACCACCGGGCCGGGTGGCGCAAGGCGGCGGCCGATGAGCGGTGTGGGTTGCAGCAGTTCCTGCATGTAGCGCGAGATTCTGAACATGATTTCGATGGGTATCTGGGGATTTCTTCTATACGCCTGGCAGGGTCGAACACCCCTGCTATCTCCTCCGTCATTCCCGCCGCATTTTCGAAACTGCGCGGGAATCCAGCGTCTTTATTGACCACTGGACCCCCGCCTTCGCGGGGGTGACGAGCGCTTTGGTGAATGATCCTCTGACTAGGCCCAGTCTCCTTGAAGTGAGATGGTTGTTTGAAAAACTCGCATGCGCATGATCAGCCGCGCTCCTTCAGGCGCAACCCGGTCTTCTTCAGGATGCGCGTGCTGTACAGGATGTCCGAAGCGCGTACCGCGTCGCCGAGCAGCGCGCGGACCTCCTCGACCTTCTGTTCCACCTCGGCGCGGCTGTGGCCGTGCACCATGGCGAACAGGTTGTAGCGCCACACCGGCAGGCGGCGCGGACGGCGATAGCTGTGCGTCACGAAGGGCAGTGCGCCGACCCGCGGGCCGAGCGTGTCGATCTGCGCATCGTCCACGTCCCACACCGACATGCCGTTGGCGGTGTAGCCGAGGCGGTAGTGATTGGGCACCGCGCCGATGCGGCGGATGCGTCCATCGTCCAGCATGCGCCGGATGCGCGCCATGACTTCATCGGCACCGATGCCGAGCTCGCGCGCCACGGCTTCGTAAGGTTGCGGGACCAGCTGCAGTCCGGATTGCAGCGAACGAACCAGCGACTCATCGACATCGATATCGGCGGCGTTGAGGCTTGGAGGCGCGAAGGATTCGGGTTTATTCATAGCCGTCATCCCCGCCGCCCGCTCGAAACTGCGCGGGGATCCAGTTTATTGACGATCGGATTTCTGGATTCCCGCCTTCGCGGGAATGACGGAGTGATTGTTGCGGTTTCGATTTGTGGGAAGCGGTTCATGGCTCAGGCCGACAGCTTCAGTTCGATGAAGTACTCCGCCTCGCGCGGGAAGTCGTACACCGTGCAGCCGGTCTCGGCTTCGATCTCGGCCAGCACCAGCGGAATGTCGTCACGGGACGCGCAGGCCAACACGAACCACATGTTCAGTGCGTGGTCGCGCTCGTAGTTGTGGGCCACTTCCGGGTGCGCGTTCACCAGCGCGGTGATGCGTTCATAGTCGTCGCGCGGCGCGGCCAGCGCGCACAGCGAGAACGCGCCGCCCATGCGCTCCACGTCGAACATCGGGCCAAAGCGTGTCAGCGTGCCGTCCGCCAGCAGATCGCCCAGACGACCGATCAGTGTCGCCTCGTCCGCGCCGACGGCGCCGGCCGCCATGGCGTAGGGCCGGTCGCCTACCGGGAAGCCGCCCTGCAGCTGGTTGATGATGGCGCGGTCGAGATCGTCCAGTTCGCGCGTCGCGGCCTGGTTCAAGGTTCGGCTCATGACGCGGCTTTCATGGATTGCAAGGGCGCCGATTCGGCATAACGCGCGCCGCGTTGCGTGAAGCAGCGCGTGGAGAACAGGATTTCGCTCGGGTATTGATCCAGGCCTGTTTCGATGGCCACGCGGCGGACGCTGTCGCGCACGGCGTCGCGCTCGCGTCCGTGGAACATGCAGAACAGGTTGTAGGGCCAGGCTTCGCCGGCCCGCGGGCGGCGGTAGCACAGCGTGACGGCCGGATCGGCCGCAGCGCGGCGGCCCAGCGTGCTGACCTCGGCGTCGGGCACGTTCCACACCACCATGGCATTGGCGCGAAAGCCGAGCGGGCGGTGGTGGACCACGGTGCCGATGCGGCGCACGACGCCGGCCTTCACCCACTCGCCGAGGTGGCGAATCACTTCCGCTTCGCTCATGTCGCATTGCCGGCCCAGTGCGGCATACGGGTTTCCGCACAGCGGAATGCCGGCGTCCAGCGCCGCCACCAGTGCGCGTTCGCGGGTATTGAGTTCCAGGCGTGTCGTCGGCGCTGCCGGGGTCGAACAAGCGTTGCGCGGCACCGAGCCATCGGCCAGATCGAAGCCGAGGTCGATGTGGAATTCCTCCAGCAGCGGCAGGCGCAGCACGTCGAGGCCGGTGTCGCGTTCGATCCTCACGATGGCGCGCTCCACGCAGGCTGGTGACGATCCCGCCACCACAAACCACAGGTTGAGCCGATGCTCGCGCTGGTAGTTGTGGTTCACCTCGGACTGGCTGCTCACGGTGTGCGCCACTTCTTCCAGGCGAGCTTCCGGTACTGCCATCGCGGCCAGCGTGCTGGCCCCCACGGTGTTGGGCCGGAACACCACACCGATGCGGCTCAACGCGCCGCTGGCGATCATGTCGCGATAGGTAGCGATGACATCGGCTTCGCTGGCACCGTGCTTTGCGCCCAGTTCCGCATAGGGCCGCGGCGCGAGCGGAAAGTCGCGCTGGTGCGCATTGATCAGACTGAATTCGTCTTGCGAAAGGACCATTTCAGAACCCCGTCATGAGACCGCGTGAGGTGAAGAAAATGCCGCTCGGGCTTTCCGCCGGCAGTCGTGCTTTCTCGGCGTAGGTGGCGGTGTCGTAGACCACCACGGCGTTGTCGTCGCGCGACGAGATCCACACCTGTTCGCCGCGCGGTGTGAACTCCATATGCAGCACCGCCTTGCCCGGGCGCAGCTCCTTGACGATCTTCATGCTCGGCACGTCGATCACCTGCACCACGTCGTTGCGCGGGAAGGCGAAGTTCACCCACACCTGCCGCCCGCCCGGTTGCGCCATGGCGAATACCGGCTGGCCGTGCACCGGCACGCGCCCCACTTCCTTCCAGGTCACGGTGTCCATGACCAGCACCTCATAGCGGCCGATGGCGGGGAAGAACGCGTAGCGACCGGCCATGGCCCAGCCGCGCAGGTGCGGCATCTTGTAGACCGGCATCGGGTCCTGCCCGCGGCCGTAGCCGTCCAGGATGCGGCGCGCGCCGGCCTGCGGATTCCACATGTCCACCAGCGACAGGCCGTCTTCGCCGTACAGGCCGGCGATGTAGTAATGACCGTCGGGCGAGATGAAACCGTCGTAGGGCTGCTTGCCGATGTTGGCGATGCGCTGCACCTGCGGCTTCTTCGGATCGGCGGCATCGACGATCCAGATCTCGCCGGCTTCGAACAGACTGAAGACGAAACGGCTGCCCGGCGCGTCGGCGATGCCGATCACCTTGGCGCGCTGTTTGCCGTCGCCATACGTGGAGGGAATGTCGGACAGCGCTTCCAGCGTGACGGTGTCGAACAGCTTGATGCCGCCCGGTTCGTAGTTCGCCACCGCGATCACCTTGCCGTCCTGCGAAATGGCGCCGCCGATGGAGTTGCCGGCCTGGATGATGCGGCGTTCGATCTTGGCGCTGAGCATGTCGACCTTGGTCAGGCCGCCGTCGCGTCCGAACACGTAGGCGTAGCGGCCATCGCGCGAGTACACCGCCGCGGCGTGCGACAGGTCGCCCAGGCCTTCCACCTTGGCGAGTTCGGTGCGTCCGGTTGTTTCAACCAGGCGGATGCGGCCGGCGGCGCGCTCGATGACCAGACCCATGTCGCCGGTGCCGCGCAGCGGTGCGGTGGAGCAGGCGGTGAGTAATCCGAGCAATGCGAATAGCGAGGCTGTTGCGATGGCCCGAATCAATTGCGCGAGCGCCACCAGGTCCGTCATTCCCGCGAAGGCGGGAATCCAGCCGGTGTTTCCATTTCTGGACTCCCGCTTCCGCGGGAGTGACGGTGCCTTTAGTTCCCGTCGCACTTGTTCTTCACTACCGCGCATGCTGCGTTCCTTCGAGGGTGCCCTGCATCAGCATGTCGACCACCCATGCCACTTCGGTTTCGGTGAGAAAGTCTTTCCATGGCGGCATCGGCGTGCCGCGCCGGCCGTTCAGGATGACGAACTGCAATTGCCCGGCGTCCTTGTCGGCGAGCGTGCGGGCTTGCAGGGATGGCCCGAGTCCGCCGCGCAGCGTCATGCCATGGCAGGAGCCGCAGTCCTGCCGGACCATGTTCACGATCTCGGCGCGACGCGACGGATTGGCCGGCTGGTCGGCAGCTGTGACGGGGAATGCCGTCATGACCGATACCAGTCCGGTCAATGCGCTCATCAAGGCCACTTGTAAGGCTGCGACGCGCAAGGCTGATTTTTTATTGCGAAAATCGTTCATGGCGCAAGGTTCTCCGCAGATGACTCTTCGCGCCTTGATGAAAATCAATCGCAGTACGGGAAACCTCATGCGATGCTACGGTCATCCCTGAAATTCATTGGAATGCGCCTGAAATTGAGGCAATGACGGACGTTCTGGCGCCTTTCATTCGACCCCCTGAGCATTTCCAGACTCATTGCTGAAAGGATCACATCTTGCCTGGCCCTCAATCCCGTCCGGACTCCGGCGCAATCGATACACAGGCCCGCCAACCGGATGACGTGCCGCTGCGTCTGAAGCATCCGGATCGCCCCTATTTCGCCGCCTTTCTGGACGTGCGCGGCCGGCCCTGCGTGGTGGTGGGCGGCGGGCCGGTGGCGGCGCGCAAGGTGGACGCCCTCTTGGCCAGCGGCGCCCGTGTGACCGTGATCGCTCCGGAGTTGTGCAACCGCATCGCAGTGCAGGTCGCGGCCGGCGAAGTGCATCACGAATGCCGCCGCTTCCAAACCGGCGATCTGGATGGTGCCGACCTGGCCGTGGCGGCCACCGATGACGTCAACACCAATCAGGCGGTGTCGGATGCGGCGCGTGCGCGCCACATCCCCATCAACGCCGTGGACGATCCGGCGCGCTCCAGCTTCATCATGCCGTCCATCGTCGACCGCGCGCCGCTGGCCATCGCCATCTCCTCGGGTGGCACGACGCCGGTGCTGGCGCGGCTGCTGCGCGCCCGGCTGGAGACCATGATTCCCGCCGCCTACGGTCGGCTGGCGGCGCTGGCGGCGAAATTCCGCGTCAAATCGAAGGAGCGCTATCCCGACACCGAGTCACGCCGGCGGTTCTGGGAGAAGGTGCTGCAGGGGCCCATCGCCGACATGATGTTTGGCGGACGCGAGGCGCAGGCCGAGGCCGCGCTGGAACGCGCGCTGGCCGCCACGGACGATTCGGAAACCGCCGATCCGCTGTCGCACCTCACCGGCGGCATGGTGTATCTGGTGGGTGGCGGCCCGGGTGACCCGGACCTCATCACGCTGCGCGCCTTGCGCGCGCTGCAGACCGCCGACGTGGTGGTGTACGACAACCTGGTGTCGGTGGCGGTGGTCGACCTGTCGCGTCGCGACGCCGACCGCATCTATGTCGGCAAGGAGCGCGACCGCCATGCGCTGAAGCAGGGCGAGATCAACCTGCTGCTGATCAGGTTGGCCAAGGAAGGCAAGCGCGTGGTACGCCTGAAGGGCGGCGACCCGTACGTGTTCGGCCGCGGCGGCGAAGAGATCGAGGCGCTGGCCGAGAACGGCGTGGCCTTCGAAGTCATCCCCGGTATCACCGCGGCCATCGGTGCCGCGTCGTATGCCGGCATCCCGCTCACGCATCGCGACTACGCGCACTCGTGCATTTTCGTCACCGGCCATCTCAAGGACGGCTCGCTCGACCTGAACTGGGACTCGCTCGCGCAACCGCACCAGACCGTGGTGATCTACATGGGCATGCACGGCCTGCCGTTGCTCTGCGCCAAGCTCGCCGAGCACGGCCTGCCGGCCACCACGCCGGCCGCGCTGGTGGAAAACGCCACCAAGCCCGAGCAGCGCGTCATCGTCGGCACCCTCGCCACGCTACCCGACATCGCCAAGCGCGAGAACGTCAAGCCGCCGTCGCTGGTGATCGTGGGCGAAGTGGTGAAATTGCACGGCAAGCTGTCGTGGTTCACGCGCGGGGTGCTGGAGTAAATCAGCTGCATTGAGTGCGCTACTTCCATCGAACGCACTTCTCCAATCGAACACTCCTTACCCACCAGACGCTCCTCTCCCTCCCTTGCGCGCCAGCGCGGGGGAGGGTGGGGGTGGGGGCAGAAGCTCCTTGAAAAGCCTGGCAAGCCACCGCTATAACTGCCCGAAGATCCGCACCAGATGGACTTCTACAAAGAGTTGCCCAATGAAATCCGAACACGATCTATCGAATAAAAAGTCGCGCGAGAAGCCTTATATGGCCAAGCTCAACGCCCCGGCATTACTTTCACATGAGCAGGTCGTAGAGAAGCTGATGAACCGTCCCGGCGTGCGTGCCGAGGTAAAGCGTATTGAACGTACACTCTGCACAAGGAAGCGCTGATCATTACTGGCAGCATTTCTTCGTCATCCCCGCGAAAGCGGGGATCCAGTGACTTTTCTCGTAAAGATCTGGATTCCCGCCTTCGCGGGAATGACAGACCTTTGCCGAATCCCTTGAATCAGGAATCACCATGGCTGCTCTCCCACCCTGCCCGAAATGCCAATCCGAACTCACCTATGAGGACGGCGCCATGTTCATCTGCCCGGAGTGCGCGCACGAGTGGTCGAAGGACGCCGCAGCCGACGCCGGCGAAGAAAAGCGCGTGGTGCGCGACTCCAATGGCACCGAACTGCACGACGGCGACACCGTCACCGTGATCAAGGATCTCAAGGTCAAGGGCTCGTCGTCGGTGGTGAAGGTCGGCACCAAGGTGAAGAACATTCGCCTGGTCGACGGTGACCACGACATCGACTGCAAGATCGACGGCATCGGCCAGATGGGACTGAAATCGGAGTTCGTGAAGAAGGTTTAGGCAGGGGGGCGGGGCTTGAAGATGGCCGTCTGGTGCGGCTCTCCGGGCATCACCGTGTGGTGGGAGCAGGCGCCGCCGCAGATAACAGGCCGTCGGCATCAGCACGCAACGCCAAGGCCAATCAAATCCAGCGGACATAGCGAATCCGCTATACTACGGCGGTGAACTGGAAGATCACTTTTTACAGCGATCGTGTCGAGGCCGAGATCCACGTGTTGCCGGGCGGTTTTGTCGCCCGCTTTGTCCGATACGCCGAGCGCATGGAGATCTTCGGCCCCGACCTCGGAATGCCTCACACTCGCCCGATGGGTGATGGGCTGTTTGAATTGAGGCTCAAGGCCGCTGAAGGCATTGCGCGCGTTTTCTTTTGCACCGTGGTGGCGCGCAAGATCGTGGTACTTCACCAGTTCGTCAAGAAGAGCGACAAGACTCCGAACAGGGAACTCAAGATTGCACGAAGTCGGATGAAGGAGATCAAAGGTGACTAGTACTCTCAAACAGTTCAAGGCGCGAGCACTGGCACGCCCGGAGGTCAAGAAGGCCTACGACGAACTTGCCGAGGAGTTCTCGTTTATCGATGAAGTGCTCAAGGCACGGGCTGCTTCCGGTCTTACCCAGGCGGAATTGGCGGCACGCGTGGGGACGACACAGTCTGCCATTGCCCGGCTGGAGTCCGGTACCCCGAAGCACTCGCCCTCGATCGTGACCCTGCAGCGCTATGCTCGCGCCATGGGCCATCGGCTTGAAATCAAACTCGTCAAGGAGCGCGGGGCAGCCGCGCGTTCCAAGGGGCGCGCGTAAGGCTGCGCCCCCCTGTTCAGGGGGCCGACAGCCCTTCTGTTCGACCCCTTTACCCTTTTGTCATTCATCATTTGCAAAGTACCCCCCCGATGTCCATCGAAGTCAAACCTGCCGACGACCCGCGAGCCACCGAAGTCCCGCAACGCGCCATCCTCGCGGCGGTGCATCTGCCGCAGTTCAGTGAAGCCGACTTCAAGTCGTCGCTGGCCGAGTTGAAGGATCTC
>CANIIN010000058.1 GCA_947467405.1 Betaproteobacteria bacterium
GCCGAAGCGATCATGAGGCCGATAGTGACCGGGGCCAGGCCGTTCTCGATGGCGATACGCCAGCGCGCGTCTCGAAAGCGCTGCCAGGCGCCTGCCACCATCAGCGTGATGATGCTGGTCGGCCCGCACATGGCGGCCGTCGCGACCAGCGCGCCGGCAAACCCCGCCACCTTCCAGCCCACCAGCGTCACCACGAGGATATTCGGCCCCGGCGCCGCCTGCGACAGGGCCACCACCTCGGCGAACTCGGTCGAAGTCATCCAGTGATGATGGTCGACCACGATGCGATGCATTTCGGACAGCGTGGACATCACACCGCCAATGGCCATCATCGACAGACCGAGAAAATCCAGAGCGAGCTGGCGCAAAATGTCGACGTCAGGCACGACCTGCCCCTCGCTGCAGTGACGCCGCCATCCTCATGGCGATGCCTTGGTGTCGGCGGCAACACTTCGATCGGGCCGCGCGCGTTTGCGCAGTTGCAGCCACGCGACCAGCACGCTGGTCGGCGCCAGCGTCACCAGCACCGTGGCCAGCGGCAGGCGCATGAGGGCGATGGCCACGAAGGCCAGCACACCGAACACCAGGGTCCAGTCACGCGCCCGCGAAGCGGCCGCCATCTTGAATGACATGGAAAGCACAAGGCCCGCCGACACGGCGGCAATGCCGCGCAGCACGGACTTGACCTCGGGAATGTAGCCGTAGGTGGTGTAGAGAAAGCCCACGCCGATCATGATCAGGAACGGGGTGCCCAGCAATCCGAGCAGGCAGGCGGCGGCGCCCGTCTTGCCCTGAAAGCGCAATCCGAGCGCCAGCGACATGTTGACCACGTTGGGGCCCGGCAGAAACTGGCACAGCGACCACATGTCGGTGAATTCCGCCGGCGTCATCCAGCGCCGCTGTTCGACAATCATGCGCCGCGCGAACGGCAGCACGCCGCCGAAGCCGGAGATGCCGGCAATGAAGAACCCCATGAACAATTCGGCGACGCTGGGGTTGGCCGGCCTGGCCAGATGCTCGCTCGCGGACAGTGGCGTCATTTCTTCTTTGCCCGCGGATGGGCCTCGTCATAAACCTTGGCGAGGTGTTGAAAATCCAGATGCGTATAAACCTGCGTCGTCGAGATGCTGGCGTGGCCGAGCATCTCCTGCACCGCGCGCAGGTCGCCGGAGGACTGCAGCACATGGGTTGCGAACGAATGGCGCAGCATGTGCGGATGCACGACAAGCCCCAGTTGCCGGCCGAGGCGCGCAAGTCGCGTTTCAACGACGCCCGGGGCAATGCGCCGGCCGCGTGCGCCGACGAACAGCGCCGTTTCATCGGGACTGGCGAACTGCGCGCGGATCTCCAGCCAGCGTGCGATGGCGTTCACGGCCTTCGATCCCACCGGCACGCGGCGTGTCTTGCTGCCCTTGCCGGTGACGGTGATTTCACGATCGGCGTGGATCTCCCGCCACGACGCCACGTCCAGGCTGATGAGTTCGGCCAGGCGCAGCCCGGACGAGTAGAACAGTTCGAACATGGCGCGATCACGGATGTCCAGCGGTTCGGCCGGGTTTTCGTGCGGAAGCGCGTCGAGCAGGCGCGCAGTGAGGTCGGGCGACAGCGCGTTGGGCAGGCGCTTGGGGCTCTTCGGTGCGCGCACGCCGGCGGCAGGATTGACGCCGAATCCGTGATGGCGCGCCAGCCAGTTGAACAATCCGCGCCAGGACGACAGCATGCGCGCGATGGACGTCCCGGACAGGCCGCGACTGTGCAGCGCGCCGACGGCGCGCCGCACGTGCGCGTTCTTCAATTGCTGCAGGGGCGTCTTGCCAGCCTGTTCGAGCAGTGACTCGAGATCGCGCGCATAACCCGTCACCGTGTGCGGCGACAGGCGACGTTCCACTTCAAGATGCTTGAGATAGGCGGCGATCAGGTCGTTCCCCACCGGGCGCGGGGCATCATCACCGATGGGTTCTATGGACACTAGCGTCTGTTGACCATGACATGCATGCGGCGCCGGTGGCCCGATCAGATGAAGCGCAGCAGGCCGGCGCTGAGAAAGTCGCCGAGACGCTTGAGGTACAGAGTGCCCATGTCGGGATAGAAGCGCGTGACCTCTTCGCTGCCGAAAGCCAGCACGCCGAAGCATTCGCGAGCAACGGTGGAGTCGGCGCCCGACGCAGGCGGGGGCACCATCAGCGCCACATGCGCCACCGAGCGCACGTGGACGGCGCCGGCGCCGAACCAGCTGGCGGCCTCGACATTGCCACTGGGGCCGCAGTATGGCTCCGTGAGGCCGAGCGCATAGTCCCTGATCTCGGAACTGACCGGGCTGAACTCGGGGCGATCGGCGCCCTCGCCGGTGTGATCCTTCCACAGCCGGATGGCCGTATGCGGCACGGTGAAGTCTTCGCTGAGGTTGTAATAGAACGCCGCGAGCAGGCCGGCCAGATCGCGCGCCGGCAGCAGGGCCTGCGCCAGGCGATGCATCTTGTCGCTGATGTCCACGTTCTCTTCGCCGAACTGAATCAGTTCCGTCAGCTTGGCGCGGTAGACCTTGTTCTCGTCGCGCAGCGCGATGACCTGGCGATCCGCCAATGGAATGGCCTTGCCGCCATGCGGGCTGGCGACGGAGATCTGCGTCAGCAGTTCGGCGTGATCCTCGAAGAAGCCGGGGTTTTCTTTGAGGTACTGGGCGACGCTGTCTGCGTTCATGTTGTTGTGATTCCTCTGATGTCGCGTGATGAGCGAGTGTTCTAGGGCTCGCCAATGCACCCCTAACTCATTGGGGGAAGCTGTCAATATGTCTCAAAAACCTGCAATACCTTCGCCAAGCTTCCCTCTGAAGCGGGGATATACAAGGGGGCATGCCCCCTTGTTCGATATTTCGTTATAGATCGATCTCGCCGTCAAAAACCTTCACCGCCGGCCCCGTCATCCAGACCGCCGCCTGAAGAGCATCGTTGCCTGCATTGTCCGCGCCATCCCAACGTATCGTCAAATCGCCGCCATGCGTGGTCACGCGCACCGGCGAGTCGAGCAACCCGCGGCGGATGCCGGCCACGACTGCGGCACAGGCGCCGGTGCCGCAGGCCAGCGTCTCGCCGGCACCGCGCTCCCAGACCCGCAGGCGGATGTGGCCGCGATTCACCACTTCCATGAACCCGGCGTTGACTCGTTTGGGGAACGAAGGATGGTTCTCGATCAGCGGCCCCTGCGTGGTGACCGGCGCCGCGTCGGCATTCGCCACCACCTGCACCGCGTGCGGATTGCCCATCGATATGGCGGTAATCTGCACGGTCTGGCCTCCCACGGCCAGCGCTTGCACTAATTCATTCGAACTAGAGGCGTACGGAATGCGTTGCGGCTCGAAAATCGGCATGCCCATGTTGACCGTGACTTCGCCGTTCGACTCCAGGCGCAGCACAATCAGGCCGGACAGGGTTTCGACGCGGATCTCGTCCTTGTCCGTGAGGCCTTCGTCGCGCACGAAGCGCACGAAGCAGCGCGCGCCGTTGCCGCACTGCTCCACTTCGCCGCCGTCGGCGTTGTAGATGCGGTAGCGGAAATCGGCGTCCGACCCCTGCGGCTTCTCGACCACCAGCAACTGGTCGCAGCCGACGCCGAAGTGCCGATCGGCAATGCGCCGCACCTGCTCGGGTGAAAGCTCCACGCGCTGGCTGATGGCATCGAAGACAACGAAATCGTTGCCGGCACCGTGCATTTTCGTGAAGCGTAGTTTCATGACAGGGAAGGCGCCGCGGATGAACGCGGAGAACGCGGACAAAGGCGGAATGCAATCCAACAGCTCGACGCAACGCGGCGATGCCGCGTCGTCGTAGGGTTTGATCCGCGTCCGTCCGCGTTCATCCGCGGCAGCCCTTCTTTCATAGCCAGTCTCCGCACCCTAATAAGACTTCGGCAGACCGAGCATCTGCTCGGCGATGTAGCACAGGATCAGTTGCGGGCTGATCGGGGCGATGCGCGGGATCAGGCTTTCGCGCAGGTATCGCTCGACGTGGTACTCCTTGGCGTAGCCGTAGCCGCCGTGCGTCATGACCGCCTGAGTACAGGCCTTGAATGAGGCCTCGGCGCCGAGATACTTGCAGGCATTGGCCAGCGCGCCGGTCTGCTTGTCGTTCTTGCCGCTGTCGTAACGCCACGCCGCCTGGAAGGTCATGAGGTTGGCAGCCTCGAGCTCCATCCACGATTCGGCCAGCGGATGCTGGATGGCCTGGTTCTGGCCGATCGGGCGGCCGAACACCACGCGCTCCTTGGCGTACTGCGTGGCGCGCTTCAATGCCACGCGCCCCAGGCCGACCGCCTCGGCGCCGATCAGGATGCGCTCCGGGTTCATGCCGTCGAGGATGTATTCGAAGCCGCGGCCCTCGTCGCCGACGCGGTCCTCGACCGGGATTTCCATGCCGTCGAAGAACACCTGGTTGGAGTCCACGCACTTGCGGCCCATCTTCTCGATGAGGCGCACCTCGGCCTTGTTGCGATCGAGCGTGGTGTAGAAGAGAGACAGGCCCTCGGTCTTCTTCTTCACTTCCTCGATGGGCGTGGTGCGCGCCAGCAGCAGGATCTTCTCGGCCACCTGCGCGGTGGTGGTCCATACCTTGGCGCCGTCGACGATGTAACGATCGCCCTTCAATACCGCGCGGGTCTTCAGCTTGGTGGTATCGAGGCCGGTATTCGGCTCGGTGACGCCGAAGCAGGATTTCTCCTTGCCGGCGATGAGCGGCGGCAGCATGCGCTTTTTCTGTTCTTCATTGCCATACACCACCACCGGGTTCAGGCCGAAGATGTTCATGTGGATGGCCGAGGCACCGGACATGCCGGCGCCCGACTCGGCGATGGCCTGCATCATGATGCAGGCTTCGGTCACGCCCAGACCGGCGCCGCCATAGGCTTCCGGCATGCAGATACCCAGCCAGCCGTCAGCCGCCAGCGCCTGATGCAGTTCCTTGGGAAAGCCACCGACACGATCCTTCTCCAGCCAGTAATCGTCACCAAACTTGCTGCAGATGCGGTTGATCGCCTCGCGGACGGCTTCCTGTTCGGGGGTGAATGCAAATTCCATTTTCGCTCCTTGTTCTATTCCGATTGATTCTGTTGTCCAATGTTCGTGCCGGCAAGCCGGCTCGACGTCAGGCCGTCATCAACTGCGTGTAATCACTGAGAATGCAGCGATCCATCACCACGATCATGCCACCCGCCACCGCACGCTCGGCCGCCTCTTCATTGATGGCGCCCTCCTGCATCCAGATCTTCTTCAGGCCCAGCCTCAGGCAATCATCCACGATGGCCGGGATGAATTCTCCGGCACGGAATACGTTCACCAGGTCGATCGGTTCAGGCACCGCCGACAACTCGCGATACGCCTTCTCGCCCAGGCCCTCGCTGATGGCCGGCCGTACCGGGATGATGCGAAACCCGTAGCGCTGCATGGAGCGCGAGATGTTGTTGCTGGGCCGGCCCGGGC
The DNA here is from genome assembly GCA_947467405.1 of Betaproteobacteria bacterium. Lineage (GTDB taxonomy): Bacteria > Pseudomonadota > Gammaproteobacteria > Burkholderiales > SG8-39 > CAIYPG01. The sequence continues at coordinate 5,471 of CANIIN010000058.1, forward strand.
GCGGCGAAAAGCCGACCACGGCAATGGTCTTCACACCCGTCAGCATGGCGCGGATGTGTTGCGCGTCGGGGTTGGCAAAGCTCATCGCGCATCCCCATGATGCAGTCCCACGACAACGACGCTGCGTGGCGTCAGTACCATTTCGCCTCGCCCGCCGGTCTGGTCTTGAATCGTTTGTGCGTCCACAGATATTGCTCCGGCATTTCAAGAACGCGCTGTTCGATGAAGTCGTTCATGCGGCGCGTGTCGGCCTCGATGTCCTGGCCAGGGTAATTATCCCACGCGGGATGGCAGCACAATTCATAACGTCCGCCGGGCAGCATGCGTGTCACGCAAGGCACCACGCGCGCCGCCATCTCGCCGCGACCGGCCAGGCGCGCAAGACGCGCGAGGCCAGTGATGGTGGCGGCCGGCACGCCAAAGAAAGGCACGAACAGCGCATCGCGCGGACCGTAGTCCATGTCCGGCAGGTAATAGAACGGCACGCCATCCTTCAGTGCCGACAGCGCCGGACGGATGCCCTCCTGGCGCGAAAACAGTTGCTGCCTGCCGAAGCGCATGCGGCCGTCATGCAGCGCGTCGCTCATGACCCGGCTCTTCTGGTTGGCATAGACGCTGGCCAGATCGAGTTCGCAGGTAAGGCGCGTCCAGCCAGCATCCAGGCCGACGAAATGCGGCGCGAACAGGATAACCGGCCCTTCGGCCTGCGCAACACGCAGATGCTGCATGCCGGCAACGGTAATGCGATTCATGACCGTGTCGCGCGACGACCACCACAGCACACCGCGATCCAGCAGCGAGCGGGCAAAGCAGGCGAAGTGGCCCCTGGCGATGGCCTCGCGCTCCGCAGCGCTCAGGTCCGGGAAACAGCGCTCCAGATTGATGTGGCACACCGTGCGTCGCTCCCGCGCCAGGGCGTAGAGCAGCATGCCGAATGCGCTGCCGATCGCCGCCAGCAGCGCGCCGGGCAACAGACGCAGCAGCCACATCAGCGCCAGTCCGAGCCGGGCCATCACGTCGCAACCTTCACGATGTCGGCGGCTCGACGCCCGCCGGCACCTTGTAGCGGTTGTAGCTCCACAGGTACTGGCCGGGACAGCGGCGAATGAGTTCTTCCAGCGCACGGTTGAGGTGCCGCGACGCCGTCTCGCCCGGCTCGCGCTCGGGCATCAGTTCGACCACACCGCGGTAGCCGCGGCCGAACGGCAACCTTTCGGCATAGGCGACGACCATGATGGCGCCGGTCGCTTTCGCCAACCGCTGCACCAGCGTCATGGTGTAGGCGGGTCGTCCGAAGAACGGCGCCCACTCGCCCTCGCCGCGTCCCGGCACCTGGTCCGGCAGGATGCCCACCGCCTCGCCGGCCTTCAGGGCGCGCATCATGGCGCGGATACCGGAGAGAGTCGGCGGCGCCAGCTTCAGGTGCGGTTTTTCGCGGCCGCCCGCGATCAGGCGTTGCACGAAAGCGCGCTTGGGCGGCGAAAACAGCGCGGTCATGGCGCCGAAGTGCTGCGTGTACCACTGCGCCGTCACTTCGAAGCAACCGAGATGCGGCGTGACGAAGATGATGCCCTTGCCCTCTTTGCGGGCCTGTTCGATGAGCTGCCGTGATGGCTCCACGCGCATGAGCGCGGCGGCACTTTGCTGCGGGCGAAACCAGACCGGGATGAGTTCCAGCACACCCTGCCCGGCCGCCGCAACGGACTGACGGACAATGCGCGCGTCCTGATAACCGGCCGCTTGCAGGTTATGCCTGGTGATTCGTCGAAAGCGAGGCGAAAGCGCCCATACTGTCCAGCCCAGCACCGCCCCCGCGACATGAAAGACGATCAGGGGCAGAGCGGCGATGACTCTCAGAAAGGCGGCCATAGTCGTGGCTACCGGCCCGGCTTAGGGAAGGGGGTCAAGCCGTGATATCCTTCCGGGTCATTTTTGTGGCTGTCTTTTGCTTTTGGAAGTGCTGATCGTGTCTCAAGAACGAGAAGCCGCAATAAGCTTCCCTCTGTAGTGGGGGATATACAAGGGGGCTTGCCCACTTGTTCTGTCAATCTTTTATATATAGGCGCCCAGCATGTCGAGCTACCTGTTTACATCCGAATCCGTTTCCGAAGGTCACCCAGACAAGGTCGCGGACCAGATTTCCGACGCGATTCTCGATGCCATTCTAGCGCAGGACAAGGGCTCCCGAGTCGCTGCAGAGACGCTGGTCAAGGACAATCTCGTGGTGCTGGCCGGTGAAATCACCACCGGCGCACGCGTGAACTTCGATGAAGTCGCCCGCCGCACCATCAAGCGCATCGGTTACACCGATCCGGCCATCGGTTTCGATACCAATACCTGTACCGTCATCGTCGCCTACGGCGAACAGTCGCAGGACATCGCGCAGGGCGTGGATGAAGGCCGCGGCCTGAACCTCGACCAGGGCGCCGGCGACCAAGGCCTGATGTTCGGCTATGCCTGCGACGAAACGCCGCAATTCATGCCGCTGGCCATCTGGCTGTCGCACCGCCTGGTCGAACGCCAGTCGGAACTGCGCCGCGACGGCCGCCTGCCGTGGCTGCGCCCGGACGCGAAGTCACAGGTCACCATCAAATATGTCGATGGCAAACCGGACTCCATCGACACCGTGGTGCTCTCCACCCAGCACCAGCCCGGCCTGACGCACAAGCAGATCGAAGAGGCCGTCATCGAGCAGATCGTCAAGCCGGTGCTGCCGAAGAACCTGATCAAGGGCTCGATCAATTACCTGATCAACCCGACCGGCGCCTTCGAAATCGGCGGACCGAAGGGCGACTGCGGTCTGACCGGCCGCAAGATCATTGTCGACACCTACGGCGGTTCCGCCCCGCACGGCGGCGGCGCATTCTCGGGCAAGGATCCGTCCAAGGTCGACCGTTCCGCAGCCTACGCCGCACGCTACGTGGCCAAGAACGTGGTGGCCGCGGGACTCGCAGCGCGTTGCCAGGTGCAGGTGTCCTACGCCATCGGCGTGGCCAAGCCGACCAGCGTCATGGTCACCACGTTTGGCACCGGCAAGGTGTCCGACGAGAAGCTCTCGGAACTGGTGCAGAAGCATTTCGACCTGCGTCCCAAGGGCATCGTGCAGATGCTGGACCTGCTGCGCCCGATCTACGAGAAGACCGCCGCGTACGGCCACTTTGGCCGCGACGAGCCGGAATTCACGTGGGAAAACACCGACAAAGCCAAGGCGCTGGCCGCCGACGCCGGCATCAAGGGCTGATTCAGGCTGCAGCACGAGGCAGAATCAGGAAAGGGGGCGTGAGCCCCCTTTTTTTTCATCCCCGAACAGCCCCACAATGCGGGTTGAGTACTGACGCCGCGAAACAAGTGGCACAGCAGGACCATCAAGGAGAAGGCTCGTGAGTTACCAGGAAATCCTCTACGCCATCGACAACGGCGTGGCGACCATCACCCTCAATCGTCCCGACAAGTTGAACGCCATCACGCCACTGCTGTTCGACGAGATGCGCGCCGCGCTGCATGCCGCGGACGCCGACGACGCGGTGCGGGTCATCGTGATCACCGGCGCTGGCAAGGGTTTCTGCGCCGGCGCCGATTTGGGGCGACTGGACGGACTGCTGGCGGACGGCGGCGCGTCGACCTCCAAGGCTTCGGTGGGCTACGACCCGGTGGTGCGTCCCGATTTCCAGGAGCGCTATACCTTTCTCCCGGCACTGAAGAAACCCGTCATCGCCGCCATCAACGGCGCCACCGTGGGCGCCGGACTGGTGCTGGCGCTGTTCTGCGACCTGCGCATCGCATCCGACACGGCCATGCTCACCACCGGCTTCGCGCGACGCGGACTCATTGCTGAAATGGGCTCGGCGTGGCGGCTCAATCAACTGGTCGGCCACGGCCGCGCCATGGACCTGCTGCTGCGCTCGCCCAGGGTCAGCGGCAAGGAAGCCGTGGCCATGGGCCTGGTGGAGTTCAGCGTGCCGCCGGAACAGTTCGCCGAATTCGTTCGCAACTACACTCTCGAAATGTCAACCCAGCTGTCACCGCGCTCGTTGCGTGTCATGAAGAAGGAAATGTGGAACGTGCCGTTCCAGACACTGGCGGAAAGCCTGCGTGAAGCGCGCCTTGACCTCAACGAAAGCATGGTCAGCGAGGACTTCAGAGAAGGTGTGGTGCATTTCAAGGAAAAACGCGCCCCGCGATTTACCGGAAAATAGATCGCGAAGAGGCAACGCGCATCACGGCAGCCCCTAGGCATCATCCGCAGCACCCCGTTTTCACCCCACTGGAGGAGGAATTCATGCGTCTAACTTTGAATGCCGTTGCAGCGCTGACAATGGCCACGATGTCCCTGATGCACACGCTGCCGGCCACCGCACAGAGCTACCCGACCAAACGCATCACACTGATCGTTCCGCTCCCGGCCGGCGCCAGTTCGGACGGCATTGCGCGCATCTACGCCGAGAAGCTCAAGGACCGCCTCGGCCAGCCGGTGATCGTCGAGAACCGCGTCGGCAACGGCGGCGTCATCGGCCTCGACGCGCTGGCGAAATCCGCGCCGGACGGCTA
>CANIIN010000059.1 GCA_947467405.1 Betaproteobacteria bacterium
ACATGGGCTGGGCCAGCACGCGCATCATCGAGTCGACTGCGCTGCCGCCGGGAAAGGGCACGACGAGGTGAATCGGTTTGGACGGAAAGGCCTGGGCCGCGGCCTGGCCGGCTGGCAGGGCGAGGGCGCCAGCGACGGCGAGGGCGGACAGTGACGTGGCGACAATGTGTTGCAACAGCATGCCGCGCTGGCTGGCGGTCATGGCAGGCCACGGGCCCTCGGTGAAGGCGCGGTGCGCCGCCTTGACGGCGCGATCCACGTCGGCGGGGCCGCCCTTGGCGACCTGCGCCCAGGTTTCACCGGTGTAGGGATTGGCGGTGTCGAACCATTCGCCGGATGCCGCGGGGCTGCTCTGGCCGTCGATGTAGAGGGAATAGCGTTCCATGTTGCGTCGCCTTGTCGCGTTGGGTCAGTTGGAGAGGTTTTTCAGAATTCCGTTTCAGCCAGGCCGGCGGTGATTTTGCGTGCCGCATTGCGGATGGCGCTGGTCACGGCGGCGATGCGCATCTTGTCCATGCGAAAGCGCGGCGCGGCCATGGCCAGGCAGTAGCGCGCCGAGTGGCGAACGAAGATCGGGGCGGCTACGCCCCACACGCCTTCGTCGCGCTCTTCTTCGGTGGTGGCGTAGCCGGCCTTGACGATGTCGTCCAGGGTTTTTTCCAGCGTCTTCACATCGACCAGCGTGCGCCGCGTGTACGCCGTGGGTTGCAGCATGCCGATGATCGCCTGGCGCTCGGCGGCGGGGGCGAAGCCCAGCAGCACCTTGGCGCTGCCGGTGGCGGGCCAGGGCAGGATGTGGCTGCGCGTGGAGGTGACGCTGACGCGGTGCGTGCATTGCGTGCGATCGAGCGCGATGATTTCGGAGCCGACACGCTCGTGGATGACGAACATCTCGCCAAACTGTTCCGATAGTGATCGCAGTTGCGGTGCGGCGATCTGCAGGATGGACATATTGGCCTTGGCCACCCGCGCCAGCGGAAAGATGCGCGGCCCGAGGCAGTAGCCGCCGCGGTCGTCCTCCACGATCAGGGCATAGGAGCGCAGGCTGTTCAGGTAACGGTAGGTGGTGCTGCGCGGCATGCGGAAGTGCGCGGCGATTTCGGCTGCCGACCACACCGCTTTATCGTCCGAGAACAGCAGCATGATGTCGATGGCGCGGTCTGCCGTGGAGTTGGCCGCGCCGATGGGCGTGTCGGAGGCGTTGGCGTCGGACTTCAGGCGTGCGCCGGGGCGCGACTTCGTGACGGTTCGGGCGGTCGGTTTCGCCTCCTGTCTGGCTTTCGTCGCCTGCTTGGTCTTCGTGTCTTGATTGGGATCGGTCATTTCACGCACGATGCGGTTTCCTTGCTGGTGATGCGTTCTGGCCCTGCTGCGTACAGCGGGCTTTTTGCGGAGATTATGGAATCCCGTTAATTGGGACACATGCTCCACCATGATGGGCGAGGGCGTGATAATGACACTAAGTTCCATTTGTATCTACTCCCGGCTGTTCAGGTCGGGAACCTGCAAGGATTCGTGATGATCAAACTTCCGGACGCGCAGCTGACGCATGTCGGGCTGTACGTGAAAGATATCGACTCGATGAAGGCCTTCTATACCGGCCTGCTCGATATGGTGGTGAGCGACGAGGGCACCCATACCGGGCGCGAGCTGGTGTTCCTGACGCGCAGCGCCGACGAGCATCACCAACTGGTGCTGGCGCGTGGCACCGTGGTGCCGCAGGGGGCATCGACGCTCAATCAACTGTCCTTCCGGCTCGGCAGTCTCGAGGAACTGCGCACGTTGTATGCCCGGTTCGCCGAACACGAGGTGCGCGGGCTGGACGGTCGCGATCATGGCAACAGCTGGAGTTTTTATGCGCTCGACCCGGAAAGCAACAAGCTGGAGCTGTACGTGCCCACGCCCTGGCATGTGCCGCAACCCTGGCGCGCGCCGCTCGATCTCACCATGGACGCGGACGCGATCATCAAGCAGACCGAGGCCAGGGTGAAGGAGATTCCCGGTTCGCGGCCAGCGGGGGAGTGGGCGGCGGAGACGCGGGCGAAGCTCGGTTTAAATTAGTTCATTCGCCGAGAGATTGGTGCTTGTTAAAACGGTGTCATTCCCGCGAAAGCGGGAATCCAGTGTCGTTTTCGAAAGCCGCTGGATCACCGCTTTCGCGGGGATGACGGTAAATGATGTCTGCTGGCGTCAATTGAAATTCGGAAAGCAGGAAAAGAGCTTTCAATGAGCGAAGCGAAAAATCAGGACGTCGATTTCGACGCCATCGTGATCGGCGCCGGTTTTGCCGGCATGTATTCCTTGCACAAGCTGCGCCAGTTGGGCTTCAGCACCAGGGTCTACGAGCGTGGTGATGGTGTTGGCGGCGTGTGGTACTGGAACCGCTACCCCGGCGCCGCCTGCGACATCGACAGCTGGGAGTACTCCTACGGATTCTCCGAGGAGCTGCAGCAGGAGTGGGTGTGGACGAGCCGCTTTGCCACGCAGCCGGAAATCCTGCGCTACGCCGATCATGTGGCCGACAAGTTCGACTTGCGCCGCGATATCGCCTTCAACACGTCATTCACCGCGGCGACCTGGAATGAAGCCGGCGCCTGCTGGCAGGTGAGCAGCACGTCCGGCGGCAAGTCGGAGACAAAGACCTGCCGCTTCCTGATCATGGCCGTGGGCGGCTTGTCGACGACCAACATTCCGGCGTTCCCGGGGCTGGAGTCGTACCAGGGCAAGGTCTATCACACCGGGCAGTGGCCGAAAGAGGGCGTTGATTTCTCCGGACAGCGCGTGGCGGTGATCGGCACTGGTTCGTCGGGAGTGCAGTCCATTCCGCTCATTGCGCAGGAGGCGAAGGAGCTCACGGTTCTGCAGCGCACGGCGGCCTATGTGGTACCGGCGCGCAACGCACCGCTGGCCAAGAAGGAACTCGACGACATCAAGGCCGACTACAAGACCTGGCGGGCGCGCAGTCGTGCCATGTCGGGCGGCTCGGGATCGCGACGAATCTTGCCCAATCCGAAATCTGTTCTGGAAGCCACCCCCGAAGAGCGCGAAAAGGCGTTTCGGGAGCGCTGGGAGAACGGCGGTTTCGGCTTTCAGGCGGCCTTTGGCGACATCGTCCGCAACCTCGAGGCCAACCAGTTCGCCGCGGACTTCGTGCGCAATGAAATCCGCCAGATCGTGAAGGACCCGGAAACCGCCGAGAAGCTGGTGCCCAAGCACCCCATCGGCTGCAAGCGCATGTGTCTCGATACCGGTTACTTCGACACCTACAACCGGCCGAACGTGAACCTGATCGACGTCACCGCCCATCCCATCGAGAAGATCACGTCGAAGGGCATTCAGGTCGGCGGCAAAGAGATCGAATTCGACAGCGTGGTGTTTGCAACAGGCTATGACGCCATGACCGGCTCGCTCACCGTGCTGGACATCACCGGGCGCAACGGCCTGTTGCTGCGCGACGAGTGGAAACGCGAGGGGCCACGCACCTATCTGGGGCTGGGCGTGTCGGGATTTCCCAACATGTTCGTCATTGCCGGCCCGGGCAGTCCCTCGGTGCTGTCCAACATGGTGCTGCAAATCGAACAGCATGTGGACTGGATTGGCGCCTGCATGGAATACCTGCGCAGTAACAGGCTGCGCAGCATCGACGCCATCGAGTCCTATCAGGACCAGTGGGTCGATCACGTCAACGCCGTGGCCAACACCACGCTCTATCCGACCTGCAACTCCTGGTATGTCGGGGCGAACATCCCCGGCAAGAAGCGCGTGTTCATGCCGTACCTCGGCTTTCCGACCTACGAGAAGAAGTGCAATGAGGTGGCTGCAAAGGGTTACGAAGGATTCAGACTGACAGCGTAGGCGCGATGCCATGGCGGGCGCCGAGAGGTAGGGGCTCGGTCAACGTTGGCGTGAATGGAGTCGGTACGGAAACTGAGTCCCGAAAAATGGGTCATGGGGTCCACGTGGCAGCGCAGGGCCGCGATAATCCTGCGTCAGGCTTGAAACGGCTGGTTCCCGCGTTGCGTGAAGGTGCGCTGCCGCGGCCGGCGACCCGAGGAGATTGAGGGATCCGGGTATTCCCCGGGCAATACCGAACCCGCAACACGGGTTTCAGTGAGGATCGACTATGACCAGCATTCCAGACGCCCAGTTATCCCACATCGGGCTCTTCGTGAACGACGTGCCGCTCATGAAGGCGTTCTATACGCGCATGCTTGGGCTGGTGGTCAGCGACGAGGGCTTTCATACCGGACGTGAACTGGTGTTCCTGACCCGCAATCCCGATGAGCATCACCAACTGGTGCTGGCCAAGGTGGAAGGCCGGCCGACCAACGGCGTGTCCTCCCTCAATCAGTTGTCGTTCCGCCTGAAGAGCCTGGAAGACCTGCGCACCTACTTTGCTTTCTATGCAAAGGAGGGCGTCAAGGGACTGGAGGGCAGGGACCACGGCAACAGCTGGAGCCTGTACATCTCGGATCCGGAAGGCAACAAGATCGAACTCTATGTGCCAACGCCCTGGCACGTCAGCCAGCCCTGGCGTGCACCGCTCGACCTGACGCTGAGCGCCGAGGCCATCGTCGCGCAGACCGAAGCGCGCCTGAAGGATGTTCCGTCGGCCAAGCCGGCTGCGGATCGTGCTGCCGAACTCAAGCAGCGACTCGCTCAGTCAAGGTAAGAGCCCAATACAAGAACGACAAGCACAAGAACGACAAGTAGCGTCCGATCCACAACACCGACAGCAGGAAGAGGCTTCCATGACCGAGACATCGTACGAACATCGCAGCATCTGGAACCACATGATGCGCGTGCCGTTCACGCAAGGCTGGGTGAACGCCGGTGGCATCAATACCCGCTATGTGCAGGCCGGTCCGAAGGACGCCCCGGCCATCGTCATGCTGCATGGCACGGCCGGCAGCTGGGAGGCGTTCTGCGCCAACTTCGAATCGCATTCGAAGCATTTCAATTGCCTCGCGCTGGACATGATCGGCTGCGGCTTCTCTGATCGCCCGGACATCGATTACGAAGTGCCAGTGTACGTGAAGCACGTCGCTGACTTTTTGACGGCCGTGGGCGTGAAGCGCGCTTCCGTCATGGGTTGTTCGCTGGGCGCGTGGGTGGCGGCGCAGTTCGCGCTGACGCACCCCGACCGCACCGACAAGCTCACGTTGCTGTCGGCGGCCGGCGTGTTCGCCAACGCCTCCAACATGAACCGCATCAAGAACGTCCGTTCCAAGGCGGTGGAAGACCCGCGCTGGGAAAACATCAAGCCGATCTTCGATCACCTGCTGACCAAGGAAGAGACGCGCCTGCCGGATATCATCGCGGTGCGCCAGGCCGTGTACCGCCAGCCCGGCATGATGGAAACCATGCAGCACATCCTCTGCCTGCAGGACCCGGACATCCGCCCGCGCAATCTGATCAGCGACGACAGCTGGAAGAAGATCGCCGCGCCCACGCTGGTGGTCGGTTCGCTGGGGGACAAGGACGAATACCTGGAGACGGCGCGCCGCGTGTCGAAGCTGATCCCGAAGGCCCGCTATGTGGAGATGGAGTGGGTGGGCCACTGGCCGCAATTCGAGGATCCCGAGACCTTCAACAAGCTGCACCTCGATTTTCTGCTCGGCAAGTAGTCCGATCGTCGATCGGCCAGAGAGAAGAGACCCAACATGTCGCAAACCGTGAAAACCAGCGTGCTGGTGGTCGGCGCCGGGCCCGCCGGCGTGACCATCGCCAACCATCTCGGCATGTATGGCGTGGACACGCTGGTGCTGGAGCGCAGTCCGGAGATTCTCGATTATCCGCGTGCCGTCGGCGTGGACGACGAGTCGCTGCGGTCGTGGCAGGCCATCGGCCTGACGCAGGAACTGCTCGGCGACATGATTCAGAATGCGCCGGCGCGATATCACAACTCCAAGGGCCGCTGCTTCGCCTTCGTGCGTCCCGGCGAGCAGCCGTTCGGCTGGCCGCGCCGCAACATGTTCATGCAGCCGCTTACCGAGGTGAGTCTGAGGAAGGGGCTGGATCGCTACCCGAACGTGAGCATGAAGCTCGGCTGGGAGGTGCAGCAATTGCGCCAGGACGCCAATGGCGTCGAAGTCACGGCCAAGTCTGCCGGCGGCGAGACCATGACAGTGCAGGCCGATTATGTCGTCGGCGCTGATGGCGGCAAGAGCGCGGTGCGCGAACTGGTCGGCATTGAACTGGAAGGCGTTACGCACGCCTCCAAGTGGCTGGTCATCGACGTGCAGGACGATGCGCTGTACGAACCGTTCTCGGGCGTCTACTGCGATCCCAAGCGTCCGCACATGGTGATCGATCTGCCCTATGGCTACCGGCGCTTCGAGTTCATGCTGCTGCCGGAGGATGGCGAGGAAGAGGCGCTGAAGGACGAAAACGTCATGCGCCTGCTCCGCCAGCACTACAAGGAGGGCATCCCGCTGCCCACCATCAAGCGCGCCCGCATCTACCTGCACCACTCGCGCGTGGCCAATCGATTCCAGGAAGGGCGTGCATTCCTCGTCGGCGATGCGGCCCATCTGCAGCCGCCGTTCTTCGGCCAGGGCATGAACTCCGGCCTGCGCGACGTGACCAACCTGGCCTGGAAGCTGGCCATGGTGCTGGATCGCAAGGCGGCGCCGCACATCCTCGAAACCTACAATGTGGAGCGGCGCGGCCACGCCCTGGCGATGGTGAATTTCGCGACCTGGATCGGTTCCTTCTACCGGCCGCGCAATCGCTTCACGGAAATGCTGCGCGACGCCTTTTTCGACGTCGTGCAGTCGCTGCCGAACGTGCGCGATTACATTCTGCAACTGCGCTTCAAGCCCATGCCGCGCTATACCGAAGGACTGGTCTATCACCCGGTTGCACCGGGCAAGGCGTCGGTGGTGGGCCGCATGTTCCTGCAGTCCTTCGTCGAGACGAGGGGGCGGCAGCGGCTGCGCCTGGATGACGCCATCGGCAACGGTTTTGCCGTGATCGGCGTCAACGTCGATCCGGCGCTGCACATGAGTGCCGAAGACCGCGCTTTCTGGGAAGCCCTGGGTGCGCGCATCGTGCAGGTGAACAAGTCACGCAGCGGCGGCCGCTTCGCGCCGCCGACCAGCGAGGGCACGCTGCTGCTGGACGATGTGGACGGCAAGTTCCGTGACTGGTCGCTGGACCGTCCGCAGGAGCAGATCATCGTGCTGCGCCCGGACCGTTACGTCGGCGCGGTCTGCACCCGCGACGGACTGGGCGCCGTGACCCTGGCATTCCGTCGACTGCTGAACTGAAATACACCACTCAACAACCTCAATCCGGAAACACACCATGATCAAGCTGAAGAAAGATTTTCTCGTCGGGTCCTGCCCTCCGCTCATCACCCCCTTCAAGGACGGCAAGGTCGACCTCGATACCTACGGCAACCTGATCGAGTTCCAGATCGCCAACGGCACGCACGGCATCTTGGTCAATGGCACGACCGCCGAGCCGCTCACGCTGACCATGGCCGAGCGCAATGAAATCGTGCAGTTCGCCATCAAGACGGTGAACAAGCGCGTGCCGGTGGTGGCGCAGACGGCGTCGCAGTCACACGCCGAGACCGTGGTGCTGACCGAATTCGCGCACAAGGCCGGCGCCGATGCCATCCTGGTGCTGGCGCCGTTCTTCATCAAGCCGCCGCAACGCGGCGTGGTGGAGTTCTTCAATGACATCGGCCGGCGCACCGACCTGCCGCTGATGATGTACCACATCCCCGGCCGCTCGGCGTTCAAGGTGGAAGTCGATACGCTGCTGCGCATCGTCGAGAAGACGCCGCATTTCGTCGGCATCAAGCACGCGATGGATGATCACAACCTGGTCACCGAAATGATCCAGGCGCTGGGGCCGGAGTTCCGCGTCTTCGCCGGCCTCGAGGAGTTCACTTTCTCCATGATGGCCATCGGCGCGCTGGGGACCATGAACGCCCTGGGCAATGTGATGCCGCGCGCCATCGCCGATCTGTGCAACGCGGTGCTGGCCGGCGACATGATCAAGGCGCGCAAGATTCACTTCGAGACCTATGACCTGATGCGGGCCATCTTCTTCGACACCAACCCGATCCCGATGAAGTACATGATGAAGCGCCTGGGCATCATCGCGCGCAACGAACACCGCTTGCCCATGGTGCCTGCCACGCCGGAAACGGAGAAGAAACTGGATGCGGTGCTGAAGCGCGCCGGGCTGATCTGACCGTTGGGGTGGTATCGGCATTGATAGCATATGGCGCGTCGGTTGATCCGATAGCCGCAGGTTAACGGAGTAAGAATGTTTCTCAGGGATTTTGTCGAGCGTTGTGCAAACGGGTTTCCGGACCGCGTTGCGTTCATTCATGGCGAAGAACGCCGCACCTGGGTGGAGATGCACGATCGCTCGGATCGCCTCGGCGGGGCGCTGCAGTCCCTGGGCGTGAAGAAGGGCGATGTCGTCGCCATTCTGGCGCATAACCGCATCGAGCTGGCCGAGCACTGGTTTGCCTGCCTCAAGACCGGCATGGTGCGGGCCGGCGTGAACTGGCGCTATTCCGAGCGCGAAATGCTGCATGCCATTCGTGACAGCGACGCCAAGGCGATCATTATCGAGGCGCGATGCCTTGAACTGATTGCTCCCCACCTTGAAGAGTTGACCGCCGAGGGACGTCATTTCATTGGCTTCGGCGGTGATCATGCCTTCGCTCACGACTATGAAACGCTGCTTGCGAAATCCGGAAAGCCGGACTATCCGGAACTCGCGGATGCTGACTGGGCCATGATCGGCTACACCTCCGGCACGACCGGGTTGCCGAAGGGCGCGATCCTGACTCAGCGCAACGTGCGCGAAGCAGCGATCCACAACACGCTCGCCAATGGTTATACGTACCAGGACGTCCGCCTGTACGTGACCAATCCGGCGGGGATCAACATCTTCCAGATGTGCTACAACATGATCTGCGGCATGACGACCATCGTGGAGGACTATGACACGAGGCGGTTTCTCGATGCCCTGCAGGAGCACGCCGTCACGACCGTCACGGTCGTGCCGACCATGCTGCGTCGCATTGTCGATGAGGTGCGTTCCGGCCATTACAAGTTCCCCGCGCTGAAGCAGGTTTGCTACGGAACGATGCCCACGACGCCGGCACTCATCCGCTCCGCATACGAAACACTGGGCTGTACTTTCATGCAGCGCTATGGTGTGTCGGAGTCGTCCGGTGCCATCGCCGCCCTGCGCGATGCCGATCACAAGCGGGCGTTGCAGTCCGATCCGGAATTGCTGACGTCGGTCGGACGCCCCCTGCTGCACGCGGATGTGTCGATTCGCGACGAGGATGGGCAACCGGTCAAAACGGGCGAGCTGGGTACGGTCTGGATCAGGAGCGAGACGGTCATGGCCGGCTACCTGAACCTGCCGGAAGAGACGGCCGACGCGTTGCGACTGCCGTGGCTGCGCACCGGTGACTTCGGCCGCATGGACGATCGCGGTTATATCTTCCTCGGCGATCGCAAGAAGAACATGATCATCAGCGGCGGTTACAACGTTTATCCGATCGTGGTGGAAAACGCGCTGGCGGACTATCCCGGCGTGGGCGAAGCCATCGTTGTCGGCGTTCCGCATCCGGAGTGGGGCGAGGCGGTGGTTGCCGTCGTGTCGATGGCGCCCGGCGCCAAGGCAAGTTCGCGCGACCTGATCGACCACTGCCATGCCCGTCTGGCCAAGTGGGAGACGCCGAAATACGTCGAATTCTTCAATGATCTGCCACTGGGCAACACCGACAAGTTGAACAAGCGCGAGGTCAGGAACATTCTCATTGCATCCGGGCGCCTGCCCTGGACTGTCTAGCAGCCTTTACAGATATCGATACAGGAGGCACATCATGGCCGCGGTACTTTCGCAACACATCGACTACCCCAAGCTGATCCTCGAGGATCGCATACATGGTTCGTTGTACACGTCGCCCGCCATTTTCGATGACGAGATGCAGCGGATCTATTATCAGGGCTGGGTGTACGTCG
>CANIIN010000060.1 GCA_947467405.1 Betaproteobacteria bacterium
ATGGCGCCGGTCACGCCGCTGCGCGATACTTCCAGTGATTCACTGAACAAAGGGGCAAGCCCCCCTGTATATTCCCCAATTCAGAGGGAAGCTTGTTCGGACGTTTTCGCTTTCAGGACTTGATCAGCGCTTCCTTAACGCGATGATCCAAAAGAAGGGTGTGAACACCAGATGTCTTTCAACCTGCAATTCCTCGGCGCCACCGGCACGGTCACCGGATCGAAATATCTGCTCGAGCACGATGGCAAGCGCATCCTTGTCGACTGCGGCCTGTTTCAGGGTTTCAAGCAATTGCGCCTGCGCAACTGGGCACCCATGCCGGTCAAGCCGGCGACGCTGGATGCGGTCATCCTGACCCACGCGCACCTCGATCACAGCGGCTATGTGCCGGTGCTGGTCAAGAACGGCTATCAGGGCAAGATCTACTGCACCGAAGGCACTCGCGACCTGTGCAACATCCTGTTGCCGGACAGCGGGCGCCTGCAGGAAGAAGAGGCCGACTATGCCAACCGGCGCGGCTTCTCCAAGCATTCGCCGGCCAGGGCGCTGTATACCGAGCAGGACGCCAAGGCGGCGCTGCGTCAGCTCTATCCGATCCGTTTCGGCCACACCGTCGATATCGGCAGCCTGCACGCCACGCTGCATCCGGCCGGCCACCTGCTGGGCGCTGCAACGCTCAGCCTTATCGACGCCGGACGCAGCGTGGTGTTCACCGGCGATCTGGGCCGGCCGCACGACGCGGTCATGCATGCCCCGGCGGTGGTGCGCGAAGCGGACTACCTGATTGTCGAATCGACCTATGGCAATCGCGTCCATGACCCGGAGGATCCGCGCATCAAGCTGGGCGATGTCATCCGTCGTACCACCGAGCGCGGCGGCGTGGTGCTGATCCCGTCGTTTGCGGTGGGTCGCGCACAGGAGTTGCTGCTCTATCTGCATCGCATGAAGGAAGACGGCGACATCCCGAAGTCCATTCCGGTGTACCTGAACAGCCCCATGGCGGTGGACGCCACGCACATCTACAACGCCCATCATCGCGAGCACCGCCTCACGCACATGGAGTGCAAAGAGATGTGCAATGCGGCCACCTTCATCAATTCGCCCGATGAATCGCGCGCGCTGAAC
This sequence comes from Betaproteobacteria bacterium, assembly GCA_947467405.1. Taxonomy (GTDB): domain Bacteria; phylum Pseudomonadota; class Gammaproteobacteria; order Burkholderiales; family SG8-39; genus CAIYPG01. Next base: position 1,126 of record CANIIN010000060.1, read on the forward strand.
GAGAAGAAGGGCCCGATGATCATCATCGCCGCCAGCGGCATGGCCACCGGCGGCCGCGTGGTGCATCACATCAAGGCCTTTGGCTCCGATTCGCGCAACACCATCCTGTTCTCGGGTTTCCAGGCCGGCGGCACGCGCGGCGCGGCCATGCTGGCCGGGGCCGAGTCGGTGAAGATCCACGGCGAGTATGTGCCGATACTGGCCGAGATCGCCGCCATGACCAACCTTTCTGCGCATGCCGACAGCAACGAGATCATGGCCTGGCTGCAGGGTTTTCATCGGCCGCCGCTGCGCACCTTTGTGACCCACGGTGAACCGATCGCGGCGGATGCGCTGCGTCACCGCATCGAGGAAGAACTGAAGTGGACCTGCGAGGTACCGGAGTACATGGAGTCGTTCGAATTGAAATAGCCGCACGACGTTGTTCAGAACAACAAGGAGGGGCTGTTCGAACAGTCCCGTGACAGACGGAGCCGGCAGCGCAAGCGATCAAGCCGGCCGCAGAAAAGAGGATTGCCGTGCATCACCGTAACGCCCTTCGCCTTCGCTGCCTCGGCATCGATACCTACCAGCACCACGTGGTATTCCTGCGCGCCGACTGCCATGTCTCCGTGTCGGAAGGTTTCGTGTCGCAATCGCGCGTGCGCGTCAGCGGCAACGGCCGCACCATTCTCGCCACCGTGAACGTGGTGAAGAGCGACCTGCTTGCCGACGGCGAGGCCTCGCTGTCGGAGGCCGCGCGCCTGGCGCTGGGCGTGGGTGAGCACGACGTCATCCTGCTGTCGCATCCCGCGCCGGTGGAGTCGCTGTCCTTGATGCGCTCCAAGGTGTACGGCAATCGGCTGGACGACAAGGCCATGGAGGAGATCGTCAAGGACATCGTGCTGGGGCGCTATTCCGAACTGCACCTGGCAGCGTTTGTCACCGCCTGTGCCGGCAGCCGCCTGGACGAGGCGGAAATGATTGCGCTCACGCGCGCCATGATCAAGGTGGGGCAGCGCATCGAGTGGCGGTCGCACAACGGCAATCGGATCGTGGTGGACAAGCACTGCGTCGGCGGCCTGCCGGGCAATCGCACCACGCCCATCGTGGTGGCCATCGTGGCGGCGCACGGGCTGCTGATTCCGAAAACGTCCTCACGCGCCATCACCTCGCCGGCCGGTACCGCCGACACCATGGAGATGCTGGCGCCCGTGGAACTCGGCATCGACGACATGCGCCGCGTGGTCGAGAAGGAGGGCGGCTGCATCGTGTGGGGCGGCTCGGCCGGCCTGTCGCCCGCCGATGACATGCTGATCCGCGTCGAGAGGCCGCTGGAACTGGACAGCGAAGGACAGCTGATCGCGTCGGTGCTGTCGAAGAAGGCGGCAGCCGGATCGACCCACGTGGTGGTCGACATACCGCTCGGCCCCACCGCCAAGGTGCGCACGCCGGAAGCTGCCGAGGTGCTGCGCCAGCGCCTGCAACTGGTGGGCCACGCGGTGGGCCTTGAAGTGCGCGCCATCATCAGCGACGGATCGCAGCCGGTCGGTCGCGGCATCGGGCCGGCGCTGGAGGCGTACGACGTGCTGGCGGTGCTGCAGGGCAAGCCCGATGCGCCCGCCGACCTGCGCGAGCGTTCGCTGACGCTGGCCAGCCTGATCATTGAAATGGCCGGCAGTGTGCCGCGCAACATGGGCCGGCAGCAGGCCGAGGTGCTGCTGGAGAACGGCGCCGCGTGGATCAAGTTCCAGGCCATCTGCGAGGCACAGGGCGGCATGCGCATACCACCGAAGTCGGGCCATCATCGTCCGGTGCTGGCCCGGCACAAGGGACGCGTGACGGCCATCGACAACCGTCGTCTGGCGCGCGTGGCCAAGCTGGCCGGCGCGCCCAAGGCGGTGGCGGCGGGCGTGGAGTTCCTCGCGCCGATCGGCACTGAGGTGGTGAAAGGCCAGCCGCTCTACGTGGTACACGCCGAGGCGCAGGGTGAACTGAACTACGCGCTCGATTACGTGTCGACCCAGGACAGCAACATCATCACCGTGGAATAGCCAGGGCAGGGTGCCGGCAGGCAGTCAATGTCGTGTCGGCGTATCGTTGGCGGCAAGGGTGACAGGAACGCGATGTCGCGAATCGGGCCGGCACCCCATGCAGTCGGGAACCAAATTTGACGTTTACGTTAACGTAAAGTAGGCTGGCTCCCCTCCGACAATCCCGAGCCGCACGACAGAGGGGCCGCGAAAGCGAACCCGCCGTGCCACCGCTTTCAGCGAGGTTCGCATGACCGATCTCAGCGCAGGCCACGACGCCGTCGAATACAAGGCGAAGAACAAGATTCGCCTGGTCACCGCCGCATCCCTGTTCGACGGGCATGACGCGTCCATCAACATCATGCGCCGCATCCTGCAGGCCAGCGGCGCGGAAGTCATCCACCTCGGGCATAACCGTTCAGTCGACGAGATCGTCACGGCGGCATTGCAGGAGGACGTGCAGGGCATCGCCGTCAGTTCCTACCAGGGCGGCCACATCGAGTACTTCAAGTACATGATCGATCTGCTGCGCAGTCGCGGCGGCGAGAACATCAAGGTGTTCGCCGGTGGTGGCGGCGTGATCGTCCCGGACGAGATCGAGGAACTGCAGGCCTACGGCGTGGAACGCATCTATTCGCCCGAAGACGGCCAGAAGATGGGCCTGCAGGGCATGATCAACGACATGCTGGCGCGCTGCGACGAGGACATCACCGGCGCCGCGCCCAAGGACCTGAAGGCGGTACATCTGGACGGCGGCGACGTGACCACGTCTCACCGCGCCCTGGCGCGCCTGATCACCGCGCTGGAGGCGGGCGACGGCGCTCTTCGCGACCAGGTGCTGAAGGCGGCAGAGAAGTGCGCGGTGCCGGCGCTGGGGATCACCGGCACGGGCGGCGCCGGGAAATCTTCGCTGACCGATGAACTGGTGCGGCGCTTCCGGCTCGATCAGGACGATCGGCTGAACATCGCGGTGGTGTCCATCGACCCGTCGCGCCGCAAATCGGGCGGCGCCTTGCTTGGTGACCGCATCCGCATGAACGCATTGAACCCCTGGCTGAGCGGTGCGAAAGTCTACATGCGCTCGCTCGCCACGCGTGACGCGGGGTCGGAAATCTCCAAACACCTGCCGGAGGTGATCGCCGCCTGTCGCCTTGCCGGCTTCGACCTGATCCTGATCGAGACCTCGGGCATCGGCCAGGGCGACGCAGCCATCGTGCCGCACGTCGATCTGTCGCTGTACGTGATGACGCCGGAGTTCGGCGCCGCCAGCCAGTTGGAGAAAATCGACATGCTGGACTTCGCCGATTTCGTGGCCATCAACAAGTTCGACCGCCGTGGCGCCGAAGACGCGCTGCGCGACGTGCGCAAGCAGGTACAACGCAACCGCAAGCTGTTCACGGTCGAGCCGGAGTCGCTGCCGGTGTACGGCACGCAGGCCAGTCGCTTCAACGACGACGGCGTGACCGCGCTGTACCAGGGCCTGCTGGGCACGCTGATCGAGCACGGCCTCAAAGCGTCGCCCGGCAAGCTGCCGCGCATTGCCTCGACAGGGACTGCGCATTCATCCACCAATCGCAACGTGGTGGTGCCGCCGTCACGAAATCGATATCTGGCGGAGATTGCCGATACGGTGCGCGGCTATATCCGTCGCGCCGTGCAGCAGGCGCGCATCGCTCGCGAGAAACAGCAGTTGCTCGAAACGCGGCGCATGCTGGCGGAATCGAAGGACATCGGGGCGACTGATACGTCAGGTATCGAGAAGCTTGCCGCACAGCGTGACGCCAGGCTCGATGCGCATTCGAAGCATGTGCTGGCCAACTGGCCGTTGCTGCAGCAGGAGTACGCCGGTTCGGAGCATGTGGTGCGGGTGCGCGACCGCGAAGTGCGCACCACGCTGACCCACACGTCATTGTCCGGCACGGTGTTCAGCAAGGTGTCCCTGCCGAAGTACGAGGATCACGGCGAGTTGCTGAAGTGGCTGCTGCTGGAAAACGTGCCGGGTCACTTCCCGTACACGGCCGGTGTGTTTCCGTTCAAGCGCGAGAACGAGGACCCGACGCGCATGTTTGCCGGCGAAGGCGATCCGTTCCGGACCAACCGGCGCTTCCACCTCCTGTCGAAAGACATGCCGGCCAAGCGCCTGTCGACGGCCTTCGATTCGGTGACCCTGTACGGGTTCGATCCCGATCCGCGCCCCGACATCTACGGCAAGGTGGGCAATTCCGGCGTCTCGATTGCCACGCTCGATGACATGAAGGTGCTGTATGCCGGCTTTGACTTGTGCGATCCGGCGACGTCGGTGTCGATGACCATTAACGGCCCGGCGCCTTCCATTCTCGCCATGTTCATGAACACGGCCATCGACCAGCAGTTGGATCAGTTCCGCGAACGCGAAGGCCGCGCGCCGAACGCCGGCGAAGCGGCGGCCATCCGAAAGGGCACGCTGGAGCGCGTGCGCGGCACGGTGCAGGCCGACATCCTGAAGGAAGACCAGGGCCAGAACACCTGCATCTATTCCACGGAATTCAGCCTCAAGGTCATGGGCGACATCCAGGAATATTTCGTGCAGCACAACGTGCGCAACTTCTACTCGGTATCGATCTCCGGTTATCACATCGCCGAGGCTGGCGCGAACCCGATCTCGCAACTGGCCTTCACGCTATCCAACGGTTTCACCTTCGTCGAGGCCTATCTGGCGCGTGGCATGAACATCGACGACTTCGCGCCCAATCTGTCGTTCTTCTTTTCCAACGGCATGGACCCGGAATACACCGTCATCGGCCGCGTGGCGCGGCGCATCTGGGCCGTGGCCATGAAGGAGAAGTACGGCGCCAACGACCGCTCACAGAAGCTGAAGTATCACTGCCAGACCTCGGGCCGCAGCCTGCACGCGCAGGAAATCGACTTCAACGACATCCGCACCACGCTGCAGGCGCTGATCGCGACCTACGACAACGCTAATTCACTGCATACCAACGCCTACGACGAGGCCATCACCACGCCCACCGAGGAGTCGGTGCGCCGCGCCATGGCCATCCAGCTCATCATCAACCGGGAGTGGGGCCTGGCCAAGAACGAGAACCCCAATCAGGGGGCGTTCATCATCGATGAGCTGACCGACCTGGTCGAAGAGGCTGTGCTGAAGGAGTTCGAGGCCATCTCCGAGCGTGGTGGCGTGCTGGGCGCGATGGAGACCGGCTACCAGCGCGGCAAGATCCAGGAAGAGTCCATGCTGTACGAGCATCGCAAGCATGACGGCTCGTATCCCATCATCGGCGTGAACACCTTCCGCAAGATCCAGGGCGAGTCGGCGCCGCAGCGCATCGAACTGATCCGCTCCAGCACCGAAGAAAAGGAGTCACAGCTGAAACGCCTGCGCGACTTCCATCAGCAGCATGCAGCCGAATCCGGCCCGATGCTGAAGCGTCTGCAGCAGACCGTGATCGACAACGGCAATGTGTTCGACGTGTTGATGGACGCCGTGCGCTGCTGCTCGCTGGGGCAGATCACCCACGCGCTGTTCGAGGTGGGCGGGCAATACCGGCGCAGCATGTAGGCTGCGACGGTTCGTAAAATGGAATCGGCGCAGTTTGCAGTCGATTCAACGGCCTCTTTTGAGCCGGTCGGGGGTTCCGAGTCGTGCGCCAGGGTACTGCTTCAGGCGGCTTGGATGACCAGCTTGTCGCGTTCCATGCCGGCGATGTCTTCGGCGCCATAGCCGAGTTCGGCGAGGATCTCGCGGCTGTGTTCGCCCATGTGGGGTGCTGCGGGCATTTTCCCGGTGCGCTCGGTGCCAGGATAGTGCGGCAGCGGCAATTTGCCATACGGTGCCTGATCCGTTTCGGCGAAATAGCCCATGTGACGCATCTGTTCGTCATCGCGCATTTCCGCATAGGTGCGAACGGGGGCGAACAGCACGTCATTCTTCTGGAACAGCACCGACCATTCCTGCGTGGTGCGTTCGACCATGATTTTCGCCACGTTGCTGTTGATCTCCTCCGGTATCTGCCCGCGCAGCGCGCTGGTGGCGTAGCGCGGTTCCTCCAACCAATCCTCTCGAGAGAATGAACGACACAGCCCTTCCCACATGGCGGGCTGCACCGTGCCGATCACCATGTAGCCATCCTTGGTGGCGAAGACGCCCGATGGCACGGTGAGCGGGGGCTGGAACTGTCCCGAGAACAGGAAGTCGTCGACGATGGGCCCGGCCTGGAAGGCTGCGCAGCATTCGGCCAGCGAGATCTCCAGATGTCGGCCGCGAGCGGTTCCGCCGCGCCGGTCGCGCGCATACAGCGCGGTGCCGACGCATTGCGCGGCAAAGAGTGCCGTGACATTGTCCGGCACCAGTATGCCGATGCGTTGCGGCAGGCCGGCGGGATTGCGGTTGGCGACGCACATGCCGCTCATGGCCTGCACCACGGAATCAGTGGCCGCCTTGTTGGCGTCTGGACCCGAGTCGCCGAATCCGGTAATGGAAACGTAGATCAGCTGCGGATTGACGGCCGCCAGCGCGGCATAGTCGAGTCCGAGTTTCTTCATCACGCCGGGACGGAAATTCTGCACGAACACATCGGCACGCTCGGCCATTTTCAGGATCAGGTCCCGTCCCGCGGATTTGGCGGCATCCACGCAGATGGAGCGTTTGCCGATATTGCCGGAGATCGCCAGCGCGCTCATGCCTTCCTGGCCGCCGCCGATGTAGCGGATCCAGTCGCCGGTCGGCGGCTCGATCTTGATCACGTTCGCACCCTGGTGCCCGAGCAGGACGGCGCAGGTCGGTCCGGCGACGCCCTGGCTCATGTCGAGAACGTTCAGGCCGGCATAGGGGCGGTTATCGGTGTTATTCACGGCTGATTCCGTTCAGGCAAGAAAGTTTGAATGGCATGAGCCGCTAGGATACGGCGAATCGCGCAACGATTGCATGGGGTAGGCGCGATTTCCATACCGGCCTGGCCACACGTCTATCGATTGGAGCCAGGGCGTGATCCATGAGGTCATGGCTACCCCGCGCGAAGCAATGGACGCACCGGAAACCGGTATTGAGAAGCAGGTCTGCGGCGAGCGGTCACAAAAAAACGGCGCAACCCAAAGGCTGCGCCGTTCTTGCTTGAGGATTTGCTCCTCGGGCGCTTAGGGATTCACTGAACAAGGGGGCAAGCCCCCTTGTATATCCCCCACTTCAGAGGGAAGCGCCGACGGCGTTGTGCATATTCGCAACTTGATCAGCGCTTCCTTAGGGATTCACTGAACAAGGGGGCATGCCCCCTTGTATATCCCCCACTTCAGAGGGAAGCTTTTCGGAGCATGCTGCTTTTCTGCACTTGATCAGCGCTTCCTTAGCAGCCCACGCGCTTCATCTGGCCATCGGAGCGCAGCTGGTGCGGGTTTTCTGCCATCACCAGTGCAGCCGAGCTGATCAGGAAGTGGCTGGTCTTGCTGGCCAGCAGCGGCGAGGACAATACGCCCTTCAGCGTACCGGCATTGGCCTCCATCCATGTGGCGAAGGCCGGACCGTCGACCTTCTTGGCGCCTTCCAGACCGGCCTTGAGCGCATACACCGAGTCGTAGATATAGGCGACGACCAGCGGGGCGTAACGGGCATAGTTGGCGGAGTCGAATTCGCGCAGGCGGTCTTTCAGCTTGCCGAATTCGGAACCGCCCACCGGGTCGTTCTGGCAGTGGGTCACTGACTTGTAATTGACCGCGACCACGTCCTTGTAGGCGGCTGCGCCAGCGATCTTCACCGTGTTGACGGCCTGTGCCACCACCGTATTGTTGCCGACCACCTTGATGTTCCAGCCCATTTCCTCGCGGTTCTTGAGGATGTAGCCGGTGTCGGAGCCGGTGCCCGTCAGGACGATGAGGTACTCCGGGTTGGTCCGGCGCAACGACAGCATTTGCGGCGTCATGTCGGTGGCGGTCAGGGCGTATTCCTGCGCCCCCTTCAACTCGATGTTGCGCTTGGCAAGGTCGCGCTTCAGGGCATCAACCGTCGAGACCGTCTGTGCACCGGCGTCGTGAATGATCGCCACCGACTTCGCGTGTGCCGAAGTCGCCAGGTAATTGGCGATCGCTTCGGCCTGCGTGTCGGCACTGGGCAGCATGCTGAAGTGATAGGGCCCGAGCGCAGGCGTCATGGCCGCCGAGCCGGTGACGCTGATCGATGGCACTTTTCCTTCATTCAGAATGGGGATGGTTGCCAGTGTGATCTGGCTGGCGATCGGCCCGATCATGGCATCGACTTTTTCGCGCTGTACCAGACGGCGCATTTCGGTGACGGCGGCGGTGGGATCGGATTGGTCATCGCCCTGAAGGACGCGCACCTGACGGCCGAGGATGCCGCCTGCCGCGTTGATTTCCTTCACGGCGAGATTGACGGCGACAATGCCGTTGAAACCGCTCTGGTTGGCGGCGCCGGTGAATGACGACAGAAATCCGAGCTTGATCGGCTCCTGATTGCTCTGGGCGAAACTGGCACCCGGAATGCTTGTTGCGGCCATCGCCAACGCGATGGACACGCCCGCGTAAAGGGCCTTTCTGCGTGATGGAACCATGTTGCCTCCTGTTGGATATGGGGTTGGTACTGCGTGCTTCATATTCGGCATACGGGACCGTGTGCTCTATGACACGCAATGGTTATCGTTCCCGGTTCAGCGAGTTTCATTATAGGGGAATCACGGAAAATTCAGTATCCTCAATTGCCGTCTTGAAACAGGCACCAGTGTGAATCAGGCACTTGTGCGTCATGATGCGGCACGTTGTGCGTGCCTGCGGGCAAGCCGGATAGAGCGATTGCATTGATCGCGACTTTCGAAGTATTGAATGAAAGCTGATGAATTGAATGACGCATTGCAGCACGGTG
>CANIIN010000061.1 GCA_947467405.1 Betaproteobacteria bacterium
CAGAAGCTATTCAAGGGGCTTCTGGGACTTGTTCAGTACGCCATGGCGCAACAGGACATCAGGTACTACCTGAACGGTCTGCTCATGGTTCTGGAAGATGGCCAACTCAAACTGGTCGCCACCGATGGACACCGTTTGGCATTCGCCAGCCGCGATATTGATGTAAAGGGTCTTCCAAAACAGGAAATCATTCTTCCCAGGAAGACCATCATTGAGTTGTCAAAACTCATGCACGATTCCGATGAACCGGTCGTGATAGAGCTTTCCGCCAGCCAGGCGCGTTTTTCTTTCGGAGACATTCTGCTGGTCTCAAAACTTGTAGATGGAAAGTTTCCAGACTACTCGCGAGTCATTCCGCAAAACCAGCCAAAGGCGCTCAAATTAAATAGAGTGGCTTTCCTGCAGGCGTTGCAACGTGCGGCCATCCTCACCAGCGATAAGTTCCGGGGAGTCAGATGGGTTCTTTCTGATGGTGTGTTGAAAATCATCTGCTCAAACACCGAACAGGAAGAGGCGCAGGAAGAGATAGATGTTGATTACAAAGGTGATGGTCTCGATATTGGGTTCAACGTGGGTTACATGCTCGATGTGTTGAACAATCTTGATGCTGATGAAATTATCTGTAGCTTGGGTGATTCCAGTTCCAGTGCATTAATCACCGTGCCAGGTCAGGGTGATTTCAAGTATGTCGTCATGCCGATGCGCATCTAGTCGAACTCAAACGGGCACACCGCTTTAATACGCTCTTTAATACCGTTTTAGACGGGGAAGAACAGAAACATATGCAAGAGAATGGAAATGAGGCACTGGGTGCTGAATCTGTCCGGCCTGATGTGACTGTGGCGATAACCAGCGATCCGGAGGAATACGGATCCAGCAGCATTAAGATGCTTAAAGGTCTGGATGCCGTTCGGAAGCGCCCGGGCATGTATATTGGAGACACCTCTGATGGCAGCGGCCTTCATCACATGGTCTTTGAGGTGGTGGATAACGCGATCGATGAAGCGCTTGCTGGTCATTGCGATGAAATCATCGTAACCATTCACACGGATAACTCCATTTCTGTTCAGGATAACGGGCGGGGAATCCCGACCGAAATTCATCGTGATGACGAACTCGGCCGTTCAGCTGCTGAAATAGTCATGACTGAACTGCACGCAGGCGGAAAGTTCGACAACAATTCCTACAAGGTTTCTGGAGGCCTGCACGGTGTTGGTGTATCGGTGGTCAACGCATTGTCGGATTGGCTGAGACTGACCGTACGCCGCAATGGTGAAGCGCATTTCATGGAATTCCGCCGTGGTGAACGCGTAGAGCCGCTAAAGGTGGTCGGAAAGACGGAGCGGCGTGGAACGGAAGTTCATTTTCTTGCGGCTACTGAAACATTTGGGATTGTCGAGTTTCATTTCGACATATTGGCAAAACGTCTGCGTGAACTTTCATTCCTCAATAATGGAGTCCGTATCAAACTCGTCGATCAGCGTATCGGCAAGGAAGAGGACTTTGCATTCGAGGGCGGCGTCAGTGGATTCGTCGAGTACATCAGCCGCAACAAGAACGTTCTGCACCCGACCGTATTCCATGCCATCGGCCAGAAAGAAGGCGTGATCGTGGAAGTTGCCATGCAGTGGAATGACTCCTATCAGGAGCAGGTTCTTTGCTTCACCAATAATATTCCGCAGAGGGACGGAGGAACCCACCTGACGGGTTTACGTGCCGCGATGACGCGTTCTATCAACCAGCATATCGAGGCCAATGAAATTGCCAAGAAGGCGAAGGTTGAAACCACCGGGGACGACATGCGCGAAGGGCTTTCCTGCGTACTCTCGGTCAAGGTACCTGAACCGAAGTTCTCGTCTCAAACCAAGGAAAAACTGGTTTCATCGGAAGTTCAGCCCGTGGTGCAGGAAATTGTTGCCGAGAAATTGAAGGCATTCCTGCTTGAACGACCCAATGAAGCACGAATCATCTGCACCAAGATCGTTGATTCGGCACGGGCCCGCGAGGCCGCGAGAAAAGCGCGCGAACTGACGAGACGAAAAGGGGTTCTCGACTCTTTCGGACTCTCCGCCAAACTGGCCGACTGCCAGGAGAAGGATCCGGCCAAGTGCGAGTTGTATATCGTTGAGGGTGACTCGGCAGGAGGCTCCGCAAAGCAGGGTCGAGACCGGAAGTTTCAGGCCATATTGCCGCTCAAGGGAAAAATACTTAACGTCGAAAAGGCACGTTTCGACAAACTCATCTCTTCCCAGGAAATCGTCACACTTATCCAGACGCTGGGTACCGGTATCGGCAAGGAAGAATACGACGCGAGCAAATTGCGTTATCACCGCATCATCATCATGACCGACGCGGACGTTGATGGAGCACATATTCGCACGCTGATTCTGACGTTTTTCTACCGCCAGATGCCGGAACTGGTCGAAAGAGGCCACATCTATATTGCCCAGCCGCCGCTATACAAGGTCAAGCTCGGCAAGTCTGAGCGCTACCTGAAAGATGATAACGAGCGCGACCAGTTCATGTTGTCGCAGGCGCTTATCGGCGCTGCTTTGACACCAAGCGCTGGAGCCGCCCCCATCGAAGGTGCTGCGCTCGAGCAATTGGCCAAGAGCTACCTGTTGTCCCAGGCCGTCATTACCCGACTTTCCAAGATCATCGATCCCGAGGTGCTTCATGCCCTGGCGCGAGGGATTCGCGTCGATCTGTCCAGCGCAGATTTGGCCGCTGCAAGCGCGTTGCGGCTCAAGCAGGCCATGGTTGATCGTGGGGCAAGTAACGGTAATGGTGGCATCAACATTGGTGCTCGCTATGATGAAAAGAGCGAGCAACATAAACTGGTGATAGAACGAAACCATCACGGCAACATTCGCATCAGCGTCCTGGACGAGGATTTCTTCCTGTCCGGCGATTGCCAGCAGATCGAAAAAACCGGAGAGTTGCTGGAGGGCTTGGTAGGTAGTGGGGCGATGATTCGTCGCGAAGAGAAAGAGCAACCCGTAGCCGAATTTTCGGAGGCCATGAAGTGGATGCTCGCCGAAGTTGAGCGCGGCGCTTCCATGCAACGCTACAAGGGGTTGGGCGAGATGAATCCCGAACAGCTTTGGGAAACCACTATGGATCCCGCTTCGCGGCGACTGCTGAAGGTCCAGATAGAAGATGTCCTGACTACCGATGACATCTTCACCAAACTGATGGGGGACGAAGTCGAACCGCGTCGAGCCTTCATTGAGCAGAATGCCCTGGTGGCGCGCCTCGACGTCTGATACGAAAACCGCCGACGGGTCTCCTCCCGTCAGGCGGTTGCGGTCTTGGTTTTGCGGCCCGCTGCGCCGGCCTTCTTCTCGCGAACCTCGAATTCGAACCCGATCATTCCGTCGGGCTTCTTGACGAGGTAGGCCGAGAACGGCCTACCCTTCTTGGAAATGAACCGGTGCAACAGATCGGTTTTTCCTGCCTCGAGAAGCTTGCGCACTTGTTCTTGCTCGATCTGGCGCTGCAGGATGATTTTGCCGGTCCGGAAATCACAGGTTTTCAGCCCGTCCACCGACTTCTCGCAAACATACGCCATAGGCATTTCAAAAACCCGCGCAGCGCACTTGGGACACTGCCCGACCGGATCCTGTCCGGTAAAGTCTACCGGCGCCTGATCCTCGCCGTTGCCCTGGCCGAAGTCGAATTCCGGGCGAAACTCCGCGCCCATTTTCACCACCGCTGCAAATGGCCTGCCCATGCGGCTGCGGAAACCCTGCAGCGGGCCAACGCTGCCATTGCTGAAAAGCTCAGCCACTTCCTCCAGCGAAAACTCGCGGCTGGAGACTACTTTCCAGATGGAAAGGTCGCATTTCTGACATTGGAACTTCCGATAGTTCTCCTGCACGACTCCACCGCATTTCGGACACGCTGCCGATACGGTTGCAAAAGCCGTATCGGGAATATTGCCCTCCTTGATGCGCATGACGAAATCGCGCGTCAAGGAAGTGATGTGATCCATGAATTCGGCTCGATCGAGTTTGCCACGCTCCATCTGCTTGAGTTTGAACTCCCAGTCTCCTGTCAATTCCGGTGAACGGAGTTCTTCGATGCCGAAGTGCTTCAGTGCGAACAACAGCGAGAAAGCTTTCGGAGTGGGTACGAGTTCGCGCTGGTTGCGATGTACATAGTCCTCGAAGATCAGGCCTTCGATAATGGACGCGCGGGTGGCCGGTGTGCCGAGACCCTTTTCGCTCATGGCTGCGCGCAAATCTTCATCTTCAATCATTTTGCCGGCGCCTTCCATGGCCGACAGCAGCGAGGCTTCCGTGTAGCGTGCCGGAGGTTTGGTTGCCGATTGCTGCGCAGCAATTTCCAGCGTGCGAACTTTCTCTTTTTGTTTGACCGGCGGCAGGTTTTCGTTCTCTCCCTGAGCGGCCCGCCCATACACGGTCAGCCAGCCCGGATTGACCAGCACCTTACCCTCGGTCTTGAAGAAGTTCTTCTCGATTTCGGTGATGCGCGTGGTCTGAAGGTACTCGGCAGCAGGGTAGAACACCGCCAGGAAGCGACGCACCACAAGGTCGTAGATCTTGGCTTCCGCTTCGTTCAGGGTCTTCGGCGTCTGCAGCGTCGGAATGATGGCGAAGTGGTCGGAGATTTTGCTGTTGTCGAATATGCGCTTGTTTGGCTTGACCCAGCCACCCTTGAGGATCTGTCCTGCAAACGGTGCGTAGTCGGTCCCCTTGAATTCCTTCAGTGTCTCGTTGACGGTGCTGATGTAATCCTCGGGCAGCGCGCGCGCGTCGGTCCGTGGGTAGGTCAGAACCTTGTGTCTTTCATACAGGGCCTGCGCCAGGGACAGTGTGGTACGCGCAGAGAAACCGAATCGGCCGTTTGCTTCACGTTGCAGGCTGGTCAGGTCAAATAGCAGCGGCGACATCTGTGTCGTCGGTTTGGTTTCTTCGGTGACGATCCCGGGCTTGCCAAGGCAGGCGGCAACAATGGCATCCGCCTTGGCGGCGTCCCACAGGCGCTCGGCCTTGCGCTCACCATCTTCATCTTTGCGGAATTCGGGATCAAACCAGCGCCCGTCGTAGCTACCGGCCTCCGCACCGAATTGCGCGTGGACTTCCCAGTAATCGCGGGAAACGAAACTCTTGATGCGCGCTTCTCGCTCTACCAGAATGGCCAGTGTCGGCGTCTGCACCCGGCCGACGGTCGTCTTGTAGAAGCCACCTTCTTTTGAGTTGAATGCGGTCATGGCGCGAGTGCCGTTGATGCCGATCAGCCAGTCTGACTCGGAACGGCATACTGCTGCGTCGGCCAACGGCCGCATTTCCGGGTCACTGCGCAAATGTGCAAAGCCGTCCTGGATTGCCGTTTGCGTCATCGACTGCAGCCACAAGCGTTCAACGGACTTCCCATTTCCGCAGTGCTGCATGATGTAGCGGAATATCAGCTCGCCTTCTCGCCCCGCGTCACAGGCGTTGATCACGCCGGTGACATCCTTGCGCTTCAACAGCTTGGTCAACAGCTTCAAACGGTCTTCGGTGCGTTCGATGGGCTTCAGGTCGAAATTCGGTGGAACAACGGGCAGATTGGCGAAGGACCACTTGCCGCGCTTGACTTCAAAACCCTCAGGTGCAACCAGTTCAAGCAGGTGGCCAATGGCCGAAGACAGGACTAGGTCGTCACTCTCGTAATAGTCACCATGACGGGTGAAGCCGCCGAGGGCACGGGCTATGTCATTGGCGACAGAGGGTTTTTCGGCAATGATCAGTTTTTTCCCGCCAGACGCAGGTGCAGCAGAAGCTGCCGGCGCCTTCTTTATGCGCGCGACAGGCTTGGCCGACTTGACGGCTTTCGCCTTCGTTGCCGGGCTCTTGGTGCTGGTCGATTTGCTGGTTTTGGTTTTGGTGGCCACTCGGAGGAACTGCTGATTTGACTACACCACGCCGGACGGCGCAGCGTCAGAAAGCGGGCAATGATACGAGCAAGGTCGGGTGCTTGCAAGGAAGAGCCCCGAGAATCCCGCACAAATTGACCGAAAAATGGAGTTGAAACCCGGCTACATCGTTGAAATGTGGCGGCATTTCCAATGCAAGTCTGCCATATCGGACACTTCGCCAGCCTTAATGCATCTGGCGTTTTTCGCCGTCGGGGAGAAGTTCATCGAGAATCAGGGTGTCGACGCTGCCGCGCCGTGTCCACAACACCATCAAGGCAATGACCTTGAACTTTTCGAGGCCGACGACCTCTCCTTCCAGTGCCATGGCGCGCTCGATGATCATTTCGCGCAGAACGGGAGTCAGGATGCCGGCGCTTTCCAGAAAGACCAGGAATCCGCGACTCTCCGTCGTGAGCTTGCCGATTTCCATGGAAGTGAATGCGCGTTGTGAACGGCTGGCGTCAAACGCTTCCGGAAGGGGATTTTCCGTGTGTCGAGCAAGACCGTTCAACCAGTCCAGGGCTTCGCTGATATCGTCGTTCTCGAACCCCGCCGCGGTGAGCTTGCGGGACAGCGTATCGTGGTCCGGATAGGCCTCGGTCTGGTAATAATTTTCAAACAAGTAGACGAGAACTTCGAACATGTCTGACAGTCGTCTCCGGGGTTAACTAGGCGAGGCGCTGGTATCGACCTCCCGGGAGGCTGGCCACCTTTCCTTCCAGTTCCAGTTGAAGAAGCATCGCCGATACCGCTTCTGGCGTCAAGTGCGCACGCGTCGCAAGCGTCGTCAGATCGACGGCATCGTACCCCATATGTTGTATCAAATTATTTTCCATGCCCAATTTATTGGGGTCGGATAAATTGGATGCCAATGTCATGCCGAGCTCTTCAAGAACATCCTGTGCGCTGTCGGCGAGCTTGGCGCCCTGCTTGATGAGCGCATGGCAACCTCGCGACATCGGCGAATGAATCGAACCGGGAATGGCAAAGACTTCTCGCCCCTGATCGGCTGCCTGACGGGCTGTGATGAGGGATCCTGACGCGAGCGCCGCCTCCACCACCAGAACCCCGCGCGACAGTCCTGAAATCAACCTGTTGCGCCTCGGAAAATTTCCGCTCAATGGCACGGTGCCCAAGGGAAACTCGGTCACCAGCGCACCACGCTGCGCGATCTCGGCAGCAAGCGAGAGGTTCCTCTTCGGATAGAGGGAATCGGGACCCGTTCCCATGACCGCAATGGTGGAGCCCGGTCCGCTTAGCCCGCCGCGGTGCGCTGCCGCGTCAATTCCCAGAGCCAATCCGCTGATGATGCTGAGACCCGCAAGACTGAACGCGGTGGAAAACTGTTGCGCGTTGGCCTCCCCTTGCGGCGAGGCGTTGCGGCTTCCTACCACGCCAAGGCCCGGCTTTGACAGCAGATCCACATTACCGATGACAAAAAGGAGCGGTGGGGGGTCGGCAATCTCGAGCAACTGCGGCGGGTATGTCGTATCGGCCAGCGTCAGGACATGGTGATTGGGCTGTGCTGCCCAGGCCAGCGTGCGTTCAATACTCTCACGACGATCGTTGGCGAGAATGGCTGCAGCCATGTCCGCGGAGACCACCCGCTCCAGTTGCGATCTTGACGCCGCCAGAATGTTGCCGGGCAGGCCAAAGGCCGACAGCAGCGCACGATAGCGTGCCGGGCCGATGCCCGGCACGAGACTGACTGAAATCCAGTAATGAAGTGCTGCCGCCGTCTCGCTGGAAGGCATGCGAAATCGATGTATCCGGTCAGGGCGTGCGGACGATGTCCGCTGGCGAGACCGGGCGCGTGCTCTGCATCACCAGCCCGTATGAAACCGCATCGAATACGCGGAACACGAAGAGCAGGCCGTAACGCTCGTCGGGAAGAGTGAAAGTTGGCGCATTATCACGGGAACGATCCGAACGAGGATCCGCCACGATGGATCCGGCGCGCAGGATGGCGAGAACATGACCCTGTTCAATGCCGTCGCGCTTGCCGCGATTGATGGCGACTACTGAACTGGAACCAGCTTCGCTGGTTGGCAGCCCATCGTACAGACCGATGATGCGGCCGCTAACCTGGTTCTTGGGCGGGTGCGGAACATATTCCGTCACGCCGGCCGGGGCCGCGGCAATCAGACGGTCGCCAACGCCGATTTCCTGCTTCGACGAGATGATTTCCATCGTTGCGGGATCGCCGGTGCGGGTGATGCGGCCCGTACCCAGAAAGATCGCCTCGGTACCCAATTCCTTATTGGTATCCGGATCCAGTAAAGCCTTGCCGGGCCGATAGATGTTCCAGACCTGCGCACCGCTATTGCCGGTGCCGCTGACATAGGCATAACCACCGGTTCCGATGTGGACACGGCTTTCCTGCGTACCGATGATGGCCGCCGCATTGTCGAGGCCACCGCTTTCGATCACCAGCGGCTGGGTGAGGAAGGGTTCAATCACCTTGGCGGGAATGGCGGGAATAGCCTGTGAATCGGATGCGGCGGCCGATCGAACCTGCGGCGACAACCTCACGGTTCCGGTCACTGTCACTTCCGGTTGAGCCTTGGACCGATCCAGAACAATGATGTTGCCGGGGTAGATGCGGTTGGGATTGCCGATCTGATCCTTGTTCAATTTCCACAGTTCGGACCAGCGCCAGGGTTCCTTCAGGAACTTGTTGGCGATGCCCCACAGCGTATCGCCCTTCTCGACGATGTAGCGGTCGGGCGCGTTGTCCTGGAGCTTGAGAGGCGTGCCCTGCGCAACAGCCGTCGAAACGGCAGTAAGGCTGAATAAGGCGGCTGCCGCCATGACGGCAACCACTCGCACCTGAGTTGTCCAACGCGGGGAACTCTGACTCGCTATGCTAGACTTGCTCATGGCAACCTCGCCTTGTCGTCCTGGGGGGTCTGAGGAACTTTCTTCAAGTGCCTGAACAGCTTAACGCGTGAGTTCATGCCGCGTTGGCAGGTGAAAACAGACGATGCCGACCCCATATCCGCTA
Organism: Betaproteobacteria bacterium; assembly: GCA_947467405.1. Classification (GTDB taxonomy): domain Bacteria; phylum Pseudomonadota; class Gammaproteobacteria; order Burkholderiales; family SG8-39; genus CAIYPG01. The sequence goes on from CANIIN010000061.1 coordinate 8,928, forward strand.
TCGTCAGCGGGCAGTCTATCACGCTACCACTTATTAGTTATAGTCTGCTTTAGATTGTCTATCTAATTCATTCAATTCGCAAGCAATTATGTCCAGGTTGTCTATCCTAAAATATCCCGATCCGCGACTGCATACCAAGGCCAGCCCGGTGCTGTCGGTCGACGACTCCATTCGTCAATTGGTCACCGATATGGCCGACACCATGTATGCGGCCCCGGGCATCGGGCTGGCAGCCACGCAGGTGGACGTGCACAAACGGGTCATCGTCATCGACGTGTCCGAGGACCGCAACCGTCTGCTGACCCTGATCAACCCCGAAATCATCGCGCGCGAAGGCACGCAGATTTGCGAAGAGGGTTGCCTTTCGGTGCCCGGCATCTATGAAGACGTGGAACGTTCCGAGCGCGTCATGGTGAGGGCGCTGGACAGAACTGGCCAGACATTCGAACTCGAGGCGGAAGAACTGCTGGCGGTGTGCATCCAACACGAGATGGACCACCTCGAGGGCAAGGTCTTCGTGGAATACCTGTCGCGACTCAAGCAATCCCGCATCAAATCGAAGATGCAGAAATTGCAGATGCGGCAATCGGCGTGATCGGCCGCGCGTCAGGTGATCCGTCCGGATTGCGGGGAGCCCCGGCATGAAAGTCTTCTTCGCCGGGACGCCGGATTTTGCCGCGGCCGCGCTGGCGGCCATCATCAACAGTCGTCATCAGGTGGTAGCAGTGCTCACGCAACCCGATCGGCCTGCTGGGCGCGGTATGAAGCTGCAACCTTCACCCGTCAAGCAACTGGTTGAATCGCGCGGATTGCCCGTGCAGCAGCCGGCCTCACTGAAGGACGCCGACGCTCAGGCGCGCGTGCGCGCCGTTGCTGCGGATGTCATGGTCGTTGCCGCTTATGGTCTGATTCTGCCGCAGGCGGTGCTCGACATGCCTCGTCGCGGTGCCATCAACATTCATGCCTCGCTGCTGCCGCGCTGG
>CANIIN010000062.1 GCA_947467405.1 Betaproteobacteria bacterium
ATACCAGAGGGAAAACGCTTACCCGGCAGTGATGACGTAAGTCCTGATCCGCAATCGAGTTTCTGCACCGCGTCGCTGATCATCACTAACTAATGCGAAAAGAGCCATATACAAGGGGGCATGCCCCCTTGTTCAGTGAATCCCTAACGCATTCGCGCAGGGTTTGCAAGACTGGCAGGTCGCGCGATACGACTATGAGGTGTGTCAAAATGCCCCGCCGCCATTTCCGCGGCGTCCACAGACAAAGAAATGACCAATCCCGCATCGCCTTCCGATAACGCTCCCTTCCCTGCAACGAAAATCCAGCCCGCCCCGGGCGCCAGAAAAGTCGCAGCACCTGTGGTGGATCAGGCCAAGATTGCCGTGGCGCTGGCGAAAGAGCTTGGCGTCGGCATCGCGCAGGTCAATGCGGCTGTCGGCTTGCTCGACGAGGGTTCCACGGTGCCGTTCATTGCGCGCTATCGGAAGGAAGTCACGGGCAATCTGGATGACACGCAGTTGCGCAATCTGGAGGAGCGTCTGGGTTATCTGCGCGAGCTCGAGGAGCGCCGCGCTGCCATCCTTGCGTCCATTCAGGAGCAGGGGAAGCTGACCGACGAATTGAAGACGGCCATCCTTGCCGGCGCGACCAAGCAGGTGCTGGAAGATCTCTACCTGCCCTACAAGCCGAAGCGCCGCACCCGCGCGCAGATCGCCCGCGAAGCCGGTCTCGAACCCCTGGCGAACGCCTTGCTGGCCAATCCCATGCTCGATCCGCAGGTCGAGGCCGCCCAATACATTCGCGTCGAGCCGGCCAAGGGCGACATCGAAGGCATCAATGTCCCGGACGCCAAGGCCGCGCTGGACGGCGCACGGGAAATCCTTGCCGAACGTTTCGCCGAAACTGCAGAGTTGCTGGCCAAGCTGCGCACCCGCATGCATGAGCAGGGCATCCTCGCCTCCAAGGTTGTCGAGGGCAAGGAGTCGGCCGAGGAAGAGAAGTTCCGTGACTACTATGATTACTCGGAAGCCATCAAGGCCATTCCATCGCATCGCGCGCTGGCGCTGTTTCGCGGCCGCACGCTTGGCGTCCTGTCGGTGCAGCTGGGGTTGGGCGAGGAAATGGATGCCATGGTGCCGCATCCCTGCGAGGTCATCGTGGCCGCGTATTTCGGCCTGGAGCGCGTGCACAATCTGACTGCCCGGCGTCCTGCGGATGCGTGGCTCGCCGAGGTGTGCCGCTGGGCGTGGCGCGTCAAGGCGCAACTGCACATCTCCAGCGAGTTGCTGACACAGTTGCGCGAGGCGGCAGAGACCGAGGCCATTCGCATCTTCGGCCGCAACCTGCATGAACTGCTGCTGGCGGCGCCGGCCGGGCCGCGTACCGTGCTCGGCCTCGATCCGGGCATCCGCACCGGTTGCAAGGTCGCAGTGGTCGACCCGACGGGCAAGCTGCTCGAGACGACCACCGTCTATCCGCACCAGCCGCGCAACGACTGGCAGGGGTCGTTGGCCACATTGGCGCGCATGGCCGTGCAGCACAAGGTTGAATTGATCGCCATCGGCAACGGCACGGCCAGCCGCGAAACCGACAAGCTCGCCGCCGAACTCATCAAGCTCATCGTCGCCAACAAGCCGGAACAGAAGATCGCCAAGATCGTGGTGAGCGAGGCGGGCGCGTCGGTTTATTCAGCGTCGGCCTTTGCCGCCGCCGAGTTCCCGGAACTGGACGTCACCTTGCGCGGCGCCGTGTCGATCGCCCGTCGCCTGCAGGATCCGCTCGCCGAGCTGGTGAAGATCGATCCCAAGGCCATCGGCGTCGGCCAGTACCAGCACGACGTCAATCAGCGCGCGCTGGCGCGTTCGCTGGACGCAACCGTCGAGGACTGCGTCAATGCTGTCGGCGTCGATGTAAATACCGCGTCTGCTCCCCTGCTGTCGCGCGTGTCCGGACTGAACAGCGTGCTGGCGCGCAACATCGTCGACTATCGCGACGCCAAGGGTGCGTTTGCCAATCGAGCCGCATTGCTCAAGGTGCCGCGCCTCGGCGACAAGACCTTCGAGCAGGCGGCCGGCTTCCTGCGCGTGAACAACGGCGACAACCCGCTGGATCGCTCTTCGGTTCACCCGGAAGCCTATCCGGTGGTGGAACGCATCCTGGCGCGCATCGGCAAGGGCATCGGCGACGTCATGGGCAAGCCGGAAGCGCTGAAAGGCCTGCCGGCATCGGATTTCACCGACGAGAAGTTCGGCGTGCCGACGGTGCGCGACATTCTTCTTGAACTTGAAAAGCCGGGCCGCGATCCGCGCCCTGAATTCCAGGCGCCGAGTTTCATGGAAGGCGTCGAGTCGGTTGGAGATTTGCGTCCGGACATGATTCTCGAGGGCGTGGTCACCAATGTGGCGGCGTTCGGCGCCTTCGTCGACATCGGCGTGCATCAGGATGGTCTGGTGCATGTGTCGGCGCTGTCCAATCGTTTCGTCAAGGATCCGCACGAAGTGGTCAAGCCGGGCCAGATCGTCAAGGTCAAGGTGCTGGAAGTCGACGTGAAGCGCCAGCGCATCGCGTTGACCATGCGTCTGGACGATGTGCCGGGCGCGACACGGCAACGCAGCGCGGGCGATGCGTCGCCGCGCGGCCAGGCCGATCGCAGCAGGCCGGATCGCCAGCGCGCCGGCGGCGGTCGTCCCGGTGCCAGCGAGCCGCAAGGTGCCAGCGCCATGGCGCTGGCCTTTGCCAAACTGAAGAAGCCGGGCTGAAGGCGCGACTTCGCGCCACTTATGCGCGGGGTTCGCGGGCCTGGTGCCTTTGCTGCGTGATGTAGACGCCGGCTCCCATCACGGCGGCGACGCCCCAGTAGATCGGCGCCACCCCGAGCAGGGCGCCCAATCCGCCCAATGCGAGTGGAAACACGGCTTCGCCGGCCTTCACCAGCGTCGTTCGCAGACCCAGCGCCTCGCCGATGCGATGCTCGGGAGCGGTCTCGAACAACAGCGAGGTGACCAGCGGCTGGGAGACGCCCAGTCCCATGCCGATGCTGAAGGTCAGCGCGATGAGCGGTGCCGCCGAAGCGGTGAGTGGTATCAACGCGAACCCGCACGCGGCAATCAGGAAGGCCATGCCGAGCAGTCGCCACGGCGGCAGGCGATGCGCCAGAAACGGCATCATGATGCGCACGGCGAAGGTGCCTGCCGAGAACGCGCCCAGCACCATGCCGATGGTGGTCGCTGACAGGCCGATGGAATGGCCGTAGAGGGGCGCCATGAGATGCATGCATTCCCACGCCGAGTTGGAAATGATCCCCGTGACATAGACGCCCCGCGTGGCGCGGTTGCGGAAGAAATCGAGAACCTTGCCGCGATCCGATGCATCGCCGCCGCGCCTGGCGTGATCCGACAGGGGCAGCAGCCTGAACTGCAGTCCGACCACGGCCGCCACGGGTGCCACGCCTAGGAGCAGCAGCGCGTAGCCATGGCCGAAGCCGTCGATGGATGCACCGGCGACCATGGGCCCCAGAAAGGACGATGCCGAGTAGCCCATCGCGCTCATGCTGAGTACTGAGGTCCGGTTGTGCGCCGCGCTGGCCTTGCCGATGGCTTGCGTATGCGCCATGAAGAACAGGCCGCCGAAAGTGCCGATCAGAATGGCGCAGGCGAACAGCCCAGGCAGATTGCCGAATGCGAACGCGCAGCACAGGCCGGCCATGACGCCGCACGCGCCCAGGATCATCGGGCGTCTTGGTCCGATACGGTCCAGCATCCTGCCCATGCGCAGCGCGAGGAAAGTGGCGATCAACGTATAGCTGGCCATCATGATGCCGACCGTGAACGTCGAGGCGCCCAACTGGATGGCGAACAGCGGCAGTGCCACCTTTGATCCCGCGTAAGCCGAGTTGATCAGGATGGCGAGAAAAATCAGCGCCGGGATCGACCGGGTTGATGATGGCGGCGCATCGGAGCCGGCATGCAGCGTCATGGCGCGAATTCGGCCGGGCTCACTTGCGCACCCGGTCCGTGGTCGTGTGGTTGTGCCGGTAGAGTCGCGTTCCGGCGAATTGCAACAGCGCCAAGCTCCAGAACACCGGCGTCAAGCCGAGCGCGGAACTGATGGCGCCGAGGACGAAAGGAAACACCGCCTGCGACGCGCCGGTGATGGCGATGCGCAGGCCCAGCGCTTCGCCGGCGCGATCAGCGGGGACGACGTCGAACATCATCGACATGCTGAGCGGCTGGGCGTATCCCACGGCGAGGCCAACCACGAAGGAGCAGGCCATCAGCACGTAGACTTGGCCAGTCAACGGGAAGACCAGCAGGCCAGCGCCGATGATGATGTGGCCGAAGAACAGCATGCGCGGTGCCGAGATGCGCCGTGCCATGGCCGGCAGCGCCAGCCGCGTCGTGAACACGCCGGCGGTCAGCGACGCCATCACCATGCCGATCACGGTCGCGGACAACCCGGCATGCGAGCCGTGGATGGGAACGAACAGGGTGAAGGTGTCCCACGCCATGGAGAACAGCAGCCCCATGGCGTAGACGCGTCGCACGCGCGGCTGCCTCAGCAGGTCGAAGGCGGCGCGCGCGGCCTCAGGTGCTGCGGGTGCGACGGCTGCGGCCACGGCCGGCAGTTTCAGCACGCCGGCCAGCAGCAAGACGCTGGCGATGACCGGCGTGACGGCGAGCATCAGGAACGCTTGATCGTGGCCGAGGTGATCGATGGCGACGCCGGTGGCGAGCGGGCCGATGAATCCCGACACGCCGAAGCCGATGGCGCCGATGCCGAGATTGGTGGTGCGGTCGGCGCGTGCGCTGGCGGTGGCGAAAATGCGCTGCTGGCAGAGGTAGAAAAGATTGCTGGCGGTGCCGATCAAGAGGCTGGCGGCCAGCAACGACCAGAGGCCGGGCACGGCGAACGGCACCACCACCCCGGCCACATGCGCCACGGAGCTCGCCACCAGCGGTGTCATCGGCGACACGCGATCCAGCATGCGTCCGGCCTTCATCGACAGCAGCGCCGGCAGAACGGAGAAGAAGGCCACCAGCAGGCCGACGATCAGTTCCGAGGCGCCCAGATGGATGGCGGTGAGCGAGACGTTGACGCGGGCGCCGGTGAAGGTGATGTGGTTCAGGATCGCCAGGGTGGTCAGGATCCAGACCTGGCGGCGTGTGAGGAATGGCGGCATCGGTTCGTGCATCGGGCCTATTGTCCGATACCGGGGCCGGATGTGCTGACGCCATGCCTCACGAGCGGTCCGCCACACGGTGCGACGAGCCGGCGGGAAATGCCGCCGCAGGACGGGAATGCTCGAAGAGACTCATGGATAGGGCATCTACAGGCATTGACAGCCTGCGCCGCCACCCTGGATCAAGCCGCTTTTTAATTCGCCTGAGCGCGTTTCGTGGCGCGTCGCGGGCCGTCTTTGCCTTTCGCCTTCGCCTCGGCAGATTCGTTGTCGAGCAAGGCCCGCTTGCGTGGCAGGCCCCAACGATAGCCGCGCAGGCTGCCGTCGCTGCCGAGGGCGCGATGGCAGGGCACCGCGACGGCCACCGGGTTGCGGGCACAGGCGCTGGCCACGGCGCGCACCGCGCGCGGCATGCCGAGCTGCGCCGCCAGTTGCGCATAGGACAGCGTGCTGCCGGGCGCAATGCTGCGCAGCGCCTGCCACACGCGCAACTGGAAGGCGGTGCCTGCCAGATCGAGCGGCACGTCGGGCTGTTGTTCGGGATGCTCGATGAACGCGACAATGCGCTCCACCCAGGCATGCAGTTGCGCATCGCCCTTCATGATGCTGGCGGCGTGAAAGCGCGTCCTGAGCAGTTCTTCCAGCGCCGGCCTGCTGTCGCCGAAATCCACGGCGCAGATGCCGCGTTCGGTTGCCGCCGCGAGCAGAAGTCCGATGGACGTTCTGGACACCGCATAGCGAATGCGCAATCCGGGCGCACCGCGTCGGAACAGGGCGGGCGTCATGCCGAGCAGTGCGTCGCTGCGCTCGTAAACCCGGCTGGGCGAACCGAAGCCCGCCGCGTAGATCGCGTCATCGACGCGTGCCGTGCCCTGCAGCGATTCGGCCAGGCGGCGCGCCCGATGCGCCTGGTAGTACGCGTCCGGCGACATGCCCAGCACCTGCTTGAATACGCGCTGGAAATGAAATCGTGACAGTCCGGCCTGCTGCGCAAGATCCGTCAGGCGTGGCGGCGCGGTGGCGGATTCGATCGCGCGGCAGGCGGCACGGATGGCATCGCCATGCCGTGCCGCCGTGGTCTGCCTGTCGTGGGGGGATGTCATGGCGGCAGTGTAGAGGGCGATGGCGGTAGCGGCCATCCGGATGTTGCGCTGGCGCCGCAATGCCGGGCAAGGTGGCAGTAACGTGCTGAGCAAGTCCTGGATTGGAGAGCAGGCCTTTCAAGCTTCCCGCTGAATTGGGGGATTGCACGAGGGCCGTGCCCCCTGTTCAATACTTCCCTGGCGTCAGGGGCTTGCGGAAGCCGCTTTGTGATGGCGCCACATGTGGCGATTCTGCAGGGCGATGCCAAGAAGAATCAGCGCCGCCAGCAGAAATACCGGAATGACGCCGATGAGATCGCTGATCGCGCCTGCGGCCAGCGGCAGAATCGTGGCATTGACGTTGACCAGCATGACGCGCAGGCCGATCGATTCACCACCGCGATCGGGCGGGGAGTATTCGTACAGCAGGGCTGATGTAATCGGCAACTGCATGCCGAGGCCCAGGCCGAGAATCAGCGCTACCGCCATCATCAAAGGCACGCCGGGCGCCGCCGGCAGCAGCACATAGCCCACGCAACCCGTCGCCAGCGAAACCAGCAGCAGACGCCAGGGCGCGACGTGGCGCGACAGCATGGGCATGAAGATGCGGATGACGAAAACGCCGCAGGTGAACGCACCGAACAGCATTCCCATCGTCGAAGCGGAAAGGTGCAGCTGGGTGCCGTAGATCGGCATCAGAAAGACAAAGAAATCCCAGGCGCCTGCAAGACTCATGGCGACGATGAGTACGCGCCGCAGCCGCGGAATGCGCAGCAGACTGAACACGCCATGGCGTAGCGGCGGGCTGGCGGGAGATGTGCCCGCCTGCGGCGCCGGCGCGTGCTGGCGCGGCGCCGGCAGATCGACCGCCTTGAACCCGATGAGTATCGCCGGGCCGATGGGCAGTGCAGCCGCCAGCATGAGCGTGACCGGAAAACCGAGATGATCGACCGAGAATCCCGCCAGTACCGGGCCGAGAAAGCTCGACGCGGCAAGACCCATGGTCACGACGCTGTAGTTGGATGCCCGGTTATCGGTCGTGCTGATGCGCCCGACGATCTGCTGGCTGAATACCCAGAAGGCGTTGTAGAACCAGCCGATCAGGGTTGCCGCGATGAACAAGGCGGTCATGGATGGCCACAGCGCCGGAAGCAGCGTCACTGTTCCCTGCACGACGCTGAACATGATCATCGGTCCGCGCGGCGAACTGCGGTCGGCCCATCGTCCGACGCCGACCAGTGTCAATGCCGACAGGATGGCAAACAGTGCGCCCAGCACGCCAACGGTGGTTGACGACGCGCCGAGGTGGATGGCGTACAGCAGCAACGTGAAGCGCATGCCTGTGAAGCAGACATGGTTCATGGTCGTGATGAAGGTGATCAGGAATACCGGATTCAACCGTGGTCCCGCTTCACTGTTCCGGTTTCCGCGCATCGCGCTTGCCCCGTCCGGCATGCCATTGCGAGCGCACCAGATAACTGCCATAGATCATCAGCACCGCGGTGGCCCAGAACACCGGGCCGATCCCGAGGGCGGCACCCGCGCTACCCGCTATCAGCGGCAGACTGGTCTGAATGGTGTTCGAGGCGGTCATGCGCAAGCCCACCGCTTCGGCAATGCGGTCCGGCGGCGCCGCCTCGTAAAGCAGCGTATTGGTCATCGGGGCGGACAGTCCGTGTCCGATGCCGAGCATGAACGAGAACATCACCAGCACCGGAAAGCTCGCCGCCAGTCCGAAGCCCAGATAGCACAATGCAATGGTCGACAGCGACATGATGAGCAACTGCCAGGGCGTGAAATAGCGCGTCAGGATGCCGATCAGGCCGCGGATCGAAAAGGTGGCGATGGAGAAGGTTCCCGTCACGATGCCGATCTGCGACGCCGACAGTCCGACGCCTGACGCGTAGATCGGCGCGAAGACGATGAAGACATCCCATGCCGTCGAAAAGAGAATGCCGATCAGGTACAACTTGCGCATCTGCACATCACGCAACAGGTCGAAGACGTTCTGCCTGCGCTGCGGCTCGCCGGATGTCCCTTCGTGTGCGGGCATGGCGGCCTTGTTGGGTCGCTGCCGGGCGAGGGGCAGACGGTCCAGCGACAGCACCACAAGCAGGGCAACCGGAAGCGTGGCCAGGAAAAGGAATGTCGCGTTGAAGTTGATGTACTCGATGGCGAACCCGGCCAGCACCGGGCCGGCAAAGCTCGAGGTCGAGAAACCCATGGCGAACAATCCGAAATTGGCCGGGCGGTCTTCCGGCGTGCCGTGCCGGCCCACCAGCGGTTGGGTCGACATGTAGATGATGTTGGACGCCCCGCCGACCAGCAGGCAGGTGGCGAACAGCACCGGCAAGCCATGCCAGAACAGCGGCAGCAGAATGGCGCAGATGGAGATCACCGAGCTGATCAGCATGGGCCAGCGCTCGCCGATGCGGTCGGCGAGGCGCCCCGCCTTGACCGACAGTAGCATCGGCAGCAGCGCGAAGGTCGCCATCATCAGGCCAACGGTAAACGGCGAGGCGCCGAGTTTGAGCGCGGCGAGCGTGGCCGTGAAACGGGTACCCGTCGCCGCGATATGCGTGATGGTGGACAGGCCGATGAGCAGATGCAGTGGATTCAATGGGGCCGCGCCTGGATCAGTCGCTCGGGCAGCGCGCCGCCGAATCCCTGCGCGTGCGTCTTGCGGCCTGTGGTTGTCAAGGAAGCACTGATCAAGAGCTGAAAATGACAGCGCCGCGACAAGCTTCCCTTTGAAGTGAGGGATGCAAGGGGGCTTGCCCCCTTGTTCAATGAATCCTCAAGGTCATTGAGCCGCCCGCCCATCCGGCCGTCGCGACTCGTCCCTGCAGTCATTGCACAGGCAGCAAGGATACCGCAGAGCCCGGCGACGCCCGTCAGCGATCCCGCATGCCGGGGATTGCGGAGCGCGCGCAGCGTCTTCAACCTTGATCCTGTTCACCGCCGTCGGCGCGGCCGGGAAGGTCCGGATGCCATCGGGCGCGATTGAACCAGGCACCCGATGCGAACATTAGCGCCAGCATCCAGAACATGCTGGTGAGGCCCAGCAGCGAGACGATGCTGCCCGCTGCAAGCGGAATGCCGGTCTGCGACGCGCTCATCAGGGTGACGCGCAGGCCCACCGCTTCGCCTATCCGCCCCGGGGGCGAGACCTGGTGGATCAGCACCAGCAGCATGGGCGCGGCCAGCCCGAGCACGAATCCCAGCCACACCGCCAGCGCAATCAGCGGCGTCATGCTGTCGACCAGCGGAATGCCGAAATAGGTGATGCTGGACCCGCCCAGCGAGATCAGCAGCATCTGCCACGGCTTGAGGTGTCGGGAAAGCATCGGCAGCAGCAGGCGGATGACGAGCGTGGCGATCGAGAACACGCCCAGTACAACGCCGATGAGCGACGCTGAAAAGCCATGTTCGGTGCCGTAGATCGGCATCAGGACATTGAACGTGTCCCAGGTTGACTGCGACAGCACGGCGACGATGTAGATGCGGCGCAACTTGGTTTGTCGCAGCAGATCCCATGCACTGCCTCTGGCCTTCCCGGCCGGCGCCTGTGCCGCGCCATGGCGCTGATCTCCGGACGGA
>CANIIN010000063.1 GCA_947467405.1 Betaproteobacteria bacterium
AGTAGTCCGCGCTCCGCAAAACTCAGCGTTGCCGAACCGGCCACGATGAAATGGTCCAGAACCCTCACGTCAATCAGCGCCAAGGCCGATCGCAGGGAGCGCGTGAGCGCCTCGTCGGCATGGCTCGGTTCGGCAACACCGGACGGGTGGTTGTGGGCGAAGATGATCGCAGCGGCATTGTTCTTGAGCGATGCCTTCACGACTTCACGCGGATAGACACTGGTCTGAGTCAGGCTGCCCCGGAACATCTCCTCACTGCAGATCACGCGGTGCTGGGCGTCCAGGAATACCGCCACGAATACCTCGTGTTCCTTTGATGCCAGCGACAGCCGCAGAAAGTCCTTCACGGCGTTCGGTGAAGTCAGGGCATTGCGGGTGGCCAGCGTTTCGCCGAGGGCGCGTCGGGACAATTCAACCGTTGCGAGCAGTTGCGCGACCTTGGCCTGGCCCAATCCGGGGGCGGCGCAGAGTTTCTCGGGGCTACTGCCAACGATGCCGGACAGCGATTCGAACTGCGCGAGAAGTTCTCGTGCAAGATCCAGCGCGGTGCGGCCGCGATACCCCGTACGCAGAAAGATGGCCAGCAACTCCGCATCGCTCAGCCGTTCGGCGCCATGAGCCAAGAGGCGCTCCCGAGGGCGCTCGTGCAGAGGCCAATCAGTGATGGTCATGGACTATGAGCCTCCGGTTCATGCTGAAGGTTGCTTGATGAATATCTGCTTTCGTCTATTCTGGTGTGGCGGTGTAACTCAAGTTCATAACGATTCGGTGTGCAAATCGATGACAGAGCCTCACAGGACGTGACGAAGGCGGGAGAACGGGCATACGCGGAAAAGTGTGCGGCTGGCGGAAACGTGCCTTCTCCATGCATGGAAGCGATCTGGCTCCGGCGCTGGAATCTTCCGCCATGCACTTTCCTCAGTGATAATGAGTAAAATCGCGCCTTCAGGTAACTTCCCTTGGCAAATACCATGAGTGGCATCTCTGCAACCCTCGAGGGCAAACGCCTTCTACTCGGACTGACCGGTGGGGTGGCGGCCTACAAGGCCGCCGAATTGACTCGCTTGTTCGTCAAGGCTGGCGTCGATGTGCGCGTCGTGATGACCGACGCCGCGACGCGATTTATCGGCACTGCAACCATGCAGGCGCTCAGCGGCCAGCCGGTCTTCACGGATCTCTGGGATGCGCGCATCCCCGATCACATGGCGCATATTGAACTGTCGCGTGACCGTGACCTGATACTGGTGGCGCCGGCGACGGCAGACTTCATGGCGCGGGTCGCCGGCGGGATGGCTGATGATCTTCTGACCACGCTTTGCAGCGCGCGTCGCTGCCCGCTGCTGGTGGCACCTGCAATGAATGTCGAGATGTGGTCGAACCCTGCCAATCTTCGTAACGTTGAATTGCTGCAACGTGATGGTGTGACGATTCTAGGGCCGGCCGTGGGTGATCAAGCCTGTGGCGAAACTGGCCTGGGAAGAATGCTTGAACCGGAACAGGTCTTTGAACTCGTTGCCACGCAGTTGGCCGGTCCGGGCAGGACAGGGGCTCTCGCCGGCAAGAAGGTGCTGGTCACGGCCGGGCCGACCTTTGAGCCGATTGATCCGGTTCGCGGCATTACAAATATCAGTTCCGGAAAGATGGGCTATGCGGTGGCACAGGCCGCGGCGGAGGCCGGTGCCGAGGTGCTTCTGATATCGGGGAGTACGGCCCTGGCGGTGCCACGCGGTGTTCGTCGGATAGACGTGCAAACTGCGCAGGACATGCATTCCGCCGTGATGAAGAACGTCGCGAAACAGGACATCTTCATTGCCGTCGCGGCAGTGGCCGATTACCACGTTGTTGGACGCAAGGAGCACAAGATCAAACGCGGCAAGGGCAATCTCACCCTTGATCTGGCGCCGAATCCTGACATCCTTGGTGCGGTGGCGGCCCTGGCCAAGCGGCCTTTTTGTGTGGGATTCGCGGCTGAGACGGAAAACCTCCGTGAGTATGCCCAGGCGAAACGCCTCAAGAAGAACATCCCCCTGCTTGCCGCCAATCTGGCTCAGCACGCCTTCGGCAAAGATGACAACGCGCTGACCCTGTTCGACGATAGCGGCGAACATATCCTGCCGCGGGCGTCGAAGATCGATCTGGCGCGGCAACTGGTTGCTCACATTGTCGAGATGCTGCAGCCGAAGCGGGGCGTTACACGGAAGTCTCGGTAATGTGACATTAGTGTCCTGAAGAGCCTTATCCGTGGCTTTTCTTCACTTTATAATTGCTTGAATTGTCGCCGGCAGTGGAGCGTTATCCGCGAATGTCTGGCGTAGCTACCACATTGCCGTCTCATCCTCTCCGAGTTCAACATGCAACAGCTTGATGTCCGAATCCTCGATCCGCGCATGCGTGATCAATTGCCGCAGTACGGAACTGCGGGTGCGGCAGGCCTGGATTTGCGTGCCTGTCTGGATGCGCCGCTTGCACTGGAGCCCGGACAGACGGTGCTGGTACCCACGGGGCTCGCCATTCACATCGGCAATCCAGGGTTCGCAGCGATGGTCCTGCCTCGATCAGGGCTGGGCCACAAGAACGGCATTGTCCTCGGCAACCTGGTCGGATTGATCGACTCGGATTATCAAGGGCAGTTGATGGTGTCGTTGTGGAATCGTGGTGACACCGCCTTCCGGATCGAGTCAATGGACCGCATTGCACAAATGATCATCGTGCCAGTCATGCAAGTACGCTTGAATGTCGTCGAGGAATTCGACGCATCGGAGCGCGGCGCCGGGGGTTTCGGGAGCACCGGCAAGTCCTGAACAAGGCCGAGGGCCCCGTTCATCACTGCTCGGTCAACCAAAGGAATCGGCGCGGATATTGTCGGCCCAGGCATCTGCGTAGTTCTTTTCGGCAGAACTCCTGGCCGGCGATAGCCCGCCGCTGCCCGGAACGGTGGCAAAAGTCTTCTTCACCACATCGTAGCGATAGACGGCATTGACATGCATCGCTTCGCTGTCGCTGACGTAGCTGTAGCATGTGTTCGTGATCACGGGTTCCTGATCGATCTGCTCGCCCATCACGCTGGCCAGTATTGCAGCGGCAGCAATCTTGGCGTGGCAGTTGGCCATGCTGGCGGATTTTGGCATGGCGGGCGCGGACAGGGTTGCGTCGCCCAGAACATGGATATTCGGTACCACGAGGGAGCGCATGCTCTGCCAGTCAACGCCGCACCAGCGGTTGTTCGCGGTTATCAACCCAGCCGCAGCGGTGATATTGCCAGCGCGTTGCGGAGGAATGACATTGATGACGTCGGCACGAAACGAGTCGAAGTCCGTCTTCACGGCCAGGGTGCGAATATCCACTTCTCGTACTTCCTGATTGGGCAGATAGTCGACGATGCCGGGGTAGAGAACCCTCCAGGCGGACAGGAAGAGATTTTTCTTGGAAACGATCTCCTCATTGGCATCCAGCACCAGTAGTTTCGAGCGGGCCTTGTGTGCACGGAAGTAGCTGGCGATCTGGCAGGCACGTTCGTATGGCCCGGGCGGGCAGCGATAGGGCTGTTTGGGTATCGATATGATGCACGTGCCGCCATCTGGCATGGCTTCAAGCTGCCTTCTGAGATCAACGGTTTCATTGCCGGCCTTCCATGCCGGCACGATGATGCGTCTTGCTGCGGCACTCTGCATCCCTGGGATTTCCTCGAACATGAAATCAATGCCGGGAGATACGATGAGATGATCGTATTGGAGCGGTGTGTCGTTGCGTGTGAATCGAACGGCGTTTCGTTCGCTGTCAATTGCATTCACCGCGTCATTGATCACGCGAATGCGGTGCCTTGCCAGGCCTTCATATCCCGAAATCAGCATGTTGATTGACATCGATCCGCCCAAAACAAGATTTGATTGCGGGCAGGACACATGAGTCCGGTTTCTCTCGACCAGGGTGACATCGATATTGTCGCCTCCCCAGAGCTTCAGGTATCTGGCGGCTGTCGCGCCGCCGAATCCTCCACCAAGGACCACGACTCTCGGGGCGATCGGGGAGCTTGGGCGGATGAACGCCCCGCATCCCTGAAGAGCGGGAGCGATGCCAGCTGCCGAAACGAATTTCAGAAAATCGCGACGATGTAATTTTCCGCTCATGGCATCTTGCCGGCGGACCCCGGCACTCTTGCATTCCCCGAATCCTGTGCCGCGAAATGGGTGGCAAGGGTAGCGAGTTCCGAGTCGGTGTAGCCTTTTGCGATCTGCTGCATGATCGTTGTCGGCCGTCTGCCGGCCCGAAAATCCCGCAACTGTGTTTCAAGGTATTCGCGAGACCGTCCGGCGATCGATGGCACACCGCCAGTGCTGACCCCGTTCGGGCCGTGGCACATCGCGCATGCGGAGGCCAGATTGCGGGCCTTGTTCGCGGAACTGTCAGCGGCGATTGACGGGAGACCGATCAGACTTGCTGAAGCAATGACAAGAGAAAGGACGGATTTGGCAAGCATGACTGACCGAGTCGCCTCGTTTCTCAATTGGCAAATCAAATCCGCAACAGTGCTCAGGTGAAAGCGGGCATGACGCCACGCCTTCGCATGTCAGGCTTGCGATGCCGCTTCGGCGAGCTTTTCTTCGTCGAACCGCAGGGCTACCTTGTCGGCAGAGTCGATATCGATGGTCACCTTGCCGCCATTGACCAATTTCCCGAACAGCAACTCGTCCGCCAATGCACGGCGTATGGTGTCCTGAATGAGGCGTGACATGGGGCGCGCTCCCATCAGCGGATCGAAACCGTGCTTGGCCAGGTGTTCGCGCAACGCCTCGGTGAAGATGGCGTCTACTTTCTTCTCGTGCAGCTGCCCCTCCAACTGCATCAGGAACTTGTCCACCACGCGCAAGATGATCTGGTGATCCAGCGAGGCAAACGAAATGATGGAATCCAAACGGTTGCGGAATTCCGGGGAGAACATGCGCTTGATTTCGCCCATCTCATCGCCAATCGCCTTGGTTGCCGTAAAGCCCATCACAGCCTTGTTCAGCGCCTCGGCTCCCGCGTTGGTGGTCATGACGATGATGACATTGCGGAAATCGGCCTTGCGACCATTGTTGTCGGTCAAGGTGCCGTGATCCATCACCTGAAGCAGAATGTTGAATATATCGGGGTGCGCCTTCTCGATTTCGTCGAGCAGCAACACCGAATGCGGTTTCTTCGAGATGGCTTCCGTGAGCTGGCCGCCTTGATCGAACCCGACATATCCCGGGGGCGCGCCGATCAGCCTGGATACGGCGTGTCTTTCCATGTATTCAGACATGTCGAAACGAATCAGTTCAATGCCCATGCAGTAAGCCAGTTGCCGCGCGACCTCTGTCTTGCCGACGCCCGTAGGCCCGGTAAACAGAAACGAGCCAATCGGCTTTTGGGGATTGCCCAGGCCTGATCGAGCCGTGCGGATGGCCGCGACAAGGGCCTCTATGGACTTTTCCTGCCCGAATACGACCGCCTTGAGATCACGATCCAGATTCTTGAGGGCATTGCGATCGTTCTGCGATACCGACGCCGGCGGAATCCGGGCGATCTTGGCGATGATTTCCTCGATTTCCTGCTTGCCGATCATTTTTTTCTGACGGGACTTCGGCAGGATTTTTTGTGCGGCACCGGCTTCATCAATGACGTCGATGGCCTTGTCCGGCAGATGGCGGTCAGTGATGTAGCGTGCCGACAGTTCGGCCGCGCTGGAGAGGGCAGTGGCACTGTACTTGATGCCATGATGCGCTTCGAAACGCGACTTGAGGCCGCGTAGAATCTGTACTGTTTCCTCGATGGAAGGCTCGGGCACATCAATTTTCTGGAAACGTCTCGACAGTGCGTGATCCTTTTCGAATACGCCGCGGTACTCGTTGTAGGTCGTGGCTCCGATGCACTTCAGCGCGCCGGAGGACAGTGCAGGCTTCAGCAGATTCGATGCATCCAGCGTTCCGCCCGACGCCGCGCCGGCGCCGATCAAAGTATGGATTTCGTCGATGAACAGAATCGCATTGGGATTGTCCAGCAACTGCTTCAGCACGGCCTTCAGTCGTTGTTCGAAGTCGCCGCGGTACTTTGTTCCGGCGAGTAGCGAGCCCATATCCAGCGAATAGACCTGGCAGTTGGCAAGGATTTCCGGGACCTGGTCTTCGACGATTTTTCTGGCAAGGCCCTCCGCAATGGCGGTCTTGCCGACACCGGCTTCGCCGACAAGCAGCGGATTGTTCTTGCGGCGACGGCAAAGGGTTTGTATGACCCGCTCGAGTTCGTGATCACGACCGATGAGTGGGTCGATCTTGCCAAGCAGGGCCTGCGAATTGAGGTTGACCGTGTAGGCCTCCAGCGCTCCACCTCCCTGTTGCTCCTCTGCCGCCTGTTCCTCGACCTGCTCTGGCTTGGCTTCCTTGCCCTGCGCAGATTTGGTGATGCCGTGAGCAATGAAATTCACGACGTCAAGGCGGGTTACGCCTTGCTGGTGGAGATAGTAGACGGCGTGGGAATCCTTCTCGCCGAAAATGGCGACCAGTACGTTGGCCCCATTCACTTCCTTCTTGCCGGAGGACTGCACATGAAGAATGGCGCGCTGTATCACGCGCTGAAACCCCAGCGTGGGCTGGGTGTCGATCTCCTCGGAGCCCGCCACGGTGGGCGTGTGCGCGGAGATGAATTCGTTGAGCGATTTGCGCAACTCGTCAATATTCGCAGCACAGGCACGCAATACTTCCGCGGCGGTGGGGTTGTCCAAGAGCGCAAGAAGGAGGTGCTCCACGGTGATGAATTCGTGGCGCTTCTGACGCGCGTCGACAAACGCCATGTGAAGACTGACTTCGAGTTCCTGTGCGATCACGTTTCCTCCATCACGCATTGAAGCGGGTGCTGGTGCTTACGGGAGAACGATACCACCTGTTCCACTTTGGTCGTTGCGACGTCACGGGGATACACGCCACATATTCCCATGCCTTCGCGATGTACCATGAGCATTATCTGTGTGGCTTGCTCGCGGGTCATCGAAAAGAATTGCTGCAGGACCAGAACGACGAACTCCATCGGTGTGTAATCGTCGTTGAGAATCATGACCTTGAAGAGCGGCGGCGGCTTTACGCGGCTCTTTTTTGCCTCGAGGACAGTATCTTCTTTTGAGCGATTTGCCATGAAGTTCGAAAATCTGCTGAATCCTGATGTTGCCGAAACCCGAAACGAGCGAGTCGTCAGGATTGGCGACCATCGGGGTTATCTGGGCTCCGCGAAGCAGGCATCTGTTCCACCCAACTTCCACGAGTAGGCATTCGGCAAGCCGCTCATTTCGCCTTAATCGCGCGTTGCATTGTTAAGGCGTTTGTCATGGCCTAAATGTACTGTTTGTACCCCCCAATTACAACCTCTTGGTCGACTGGGGCATCCGTGCGCCAAGCAATAAATTGCAGCAGTCAGGCGTAATTGGGTCAGGCGCAATTGACGGTGTCTGGCAAAGGGGGTATAAGCCTGACCTGTGTTCGTTCTATACGCGGTGTACGGGTTGCAATTCCCTTCTGCTGCTTTAAGCGCGGGCATAGTGCCGGGCTTTTCCGGATATCTTGAATTGAGGGTGGGTTCTATGCCAACAGGTACAGTGAAATGGTTCAATGATGCAAAAGGGTTCGGATTCGTCACTCCGGATGATGGCGGAGAGGATCTGTTCGCACACTTCTCCGCGATACAGATGGACGGATTCAAGACGCTCAAGGAAGGGCAGAAGGTTAAGTTTGAAGTAACCCAGGGACCAAAGGGCAAGCAGGCGTCGAATATTCAGGCTCCATAACTAGATATTCCAGGACGGTGGCTCTGACTGCCGTTTTTCGCTGCTGCCCTGATCTGCGGGCCACAGCAAAAAGGGCCGCAATCGCGGCCCTTTTTTTATCACTTAAAGCCAAGGCTTATTGCATGCGCTTGCGCAGTTCCGCGTCCACGGCATCCATGTACTCTTCTGTTGTCAGGAACGGGTAATCGGGACGGATCAACGTGGCAAGATCCTTGGTCATCTTGCCCGACTCGACGACGTCAACACAAACCTTTTCCAGCGTATCTGCAAATTTGACCACATCCGGCGTTCCGTCCATGCGACCGCGATGCTGCAGTCCGCGTGTCCAGGCAAAAATCGATGCAATCGGGTTGGTTGAAGTCGGCTTGCCTTGCTGATGGAGGCGATAGTGACGGGTAACCGTGCCGTGAGCGGCTTCCGACTCCACCGTCTTGCCATCAGGGCTCATCAGGACAGACGTCATCAGGCCAAGTGAGCCGTAGCCCTGCGCAACCGTATCTGACTCGACGTCACCGTCATAGTTTTTGCACGCCCACAGGTAACCGCCGCTCCACTTCAGGTTTGACGCCACCATGTCGTCGATCAGGCGATGTTCGTAGGTCAAGCCGGCCGCGTCGAAATCCTTCTTGAAATCCTTGTCGAAAATTTCCTGGAACGTATTCTTGAAGCGGCCGTCATAGACCTTCAGGATCGTGTTCTTGGTCGAGAGGTAGACCGGATACTTCCTTTGCAATGCGTAGTGAAAGCATGCCCTTGCAAATCCTGCGATTGATTTGTCAAGGTTGTACATGGCCATGCTCACACCCGCGTCAGGTGCTTGGAAGACCTCCTTTTCCTGCATCGGCCCACCGTCGCTGGGCTGAAACCGCAGAGTCAGTGTTCCCGGGCGGTCGAAACTGAGTTCCGTCGCACGGTACTGGTCGCCAAAGCCATGACGGGCGACGACCACAGGTTTGTCCCAATGCGGGACCAAACGGGGAACGTTGCTGCAGACGATCGGTTCACGAAAAATCGTCCCGTCAAGAATATTGCGAATCGTGCCGTTGGGACTTTTCCACATCTGCTTGAGTTTAAATTCTTCGACGCGCGCTTCGTCCGGCGTAATGGTGGCGCACTTGACGGCCACCCCATATTGCTTGGTCGCATTAGCCGAATCGGTCGTGACCTTGTCGTCGGTTGCATCTCTATTTTCAACGCTGAGGTCGTAATATTTCAGGTCGATATCGAGATAGGGAAGGATCAATTGTTCGCGAATCTTCTGCCAGATGATCCGCGTCATTTCATCGCCATCCATTTCCACTACGGGATTCTTGACCTTGATTTTGCTCACGACAGCTCCTGCTGAACGAGTTTGAAATGGCGCCCGATATCTCGGTATGTCCGCCCAGCCTTTTGGGACGGACGGAGCAGCCTCCTTTTAGGGAAGAACCTCAGTTCTTGGCTGAAATGCCTTCCCGGATTGTGGCAAGTATATCAGACGGCCAGTTGTCGATTGCCGGAACGGCCCGAACGGACATATGTCAACCGGACCCGACTCCAAGTCGTTAAGGGGGTGTGACCCATGTTATCGGTGTCTAACCCGTTCGCTCAATCACAAAAGGAAGAGACATGAACAAGATCCTGACCCTGACCCTCGCCGCTGCGATGATTTCCGCCAGCACGTTCGCCGTAGCTCAGGCCCCGAAGGCTGCTCCCGCTGCGCCGGCACCCGCTGCTGCACCGGCACCGGCCGCGGCCCCTGCGCAGGCTGCACCGGCTGCCAAGGCTGACGCGCCGAAGGCGAAGAAGTCCAAGGGCAAGCGCGCCAAGAAGGCCAAGGCCGCAAACTAAGGAAGCGCTGATCAAGTGCTGTAAATCAGCATGCCTCGAAAAGCATCCCTCTGAAGTGGGGGATGTACAAGGCTCTTTTCGCATTAGTTAGGGATGATCCGCGACGCGGTGCAGAAACTCGATTGTGGATCAGGACTTATGTTATCACTGCCGGGTAAGCGTTTTCCCTCTGGTATAG
>CANIIN010000064.1 GCA_947467405.1 Betaproteobacteria bacterium
ATCCAGCACCGTCTTGGCATCGGGTTCGTACAGGTAATCCCAGGTGCCTTCCGGAGAGCCCAGCTTTTCGCCGGACAGGGGGAGCAACTGTTCCATGACCGGTTCCTGCTTCATGGTGTTGATGAACTTGGTGTAGAAAATCACCAGCTTGTCGAAGCGGTCCGTGCTGTAACCATCCAGCATGACCTTTATTGCGCCGATGATCTTGTCCAGCTGCGCACGGTCACCAAGCTGCACGACGTTGGCCACCACATTGGCACCTAGGCGTTGCATGAAGCCGAGACCCTTGTTGCCCAGCGCGCAGACTTCGAACTTCTCGCCCTGCGCTTCCCATTCCTTGAGCTTGGTCAGGGCCAGACGCTGCACGTTGGTATTCAGGCCACCACACAAGCCCTTGTCGGTGGTGATGATGATGATGCCGACCTTCTTGACCGTATCGCGCTCCACGAGGAACGGATGACGGTATTCAGGATTGGCGTGCGACAGGTGAGCCGCCACGTTGCGGATCTTCTCGCCATAGGGACGAGTCGCACGCATGCGTTCCTGGGCCTTGCGCATCTTCGATGCCGCGACCATTTCCATCGCCTTGGTGATCTTGCGCGTGTTTTGCACGCTCTTGATCTTTGTCCGAATTTCCTTCGAGCCTGCCATCAGTTTGCCCTGTTATATCTTGGCTACCGGCCCCTTCCCGCTCTGTCGAGCAGGAGAGGGCGGGAGGAAATCAATAGGTACCGTTCTTCTTCCAGTCCGCTACCGCATCCATCAGGGCTTTTTCATCTTCACCCTTCAGATCGGCATTGGCCTCGATGCGTTTCACCAAGTCCGCGTACTTGTCCTTGATGAAGTCGCGCAGCGACTTTTCGGCGGACAGCGCCTTCTTGACTTCGATGTCGTCGAAGAAATTGTTGTTCACGGCAAACAGAATCAACGCCATTTCCCAGACTTCCTGCGGCTGGTACTGGAGTTGCTTCATGACCTCTGTCACGAGACGGCCTCGTTCCAACTGCTTGCGGGTCGCTTCATCCAGATCCGATGCGAACTGCGCAAAAGCCGCGAGTTCACGGAACTGCGCCAGCGCCAGACGCACACCGGCGCCAACGTCCTTGCGCTTCATGATCTTGGTCTGTGCAGCACCACCGACTCGCGACACCGAAATGCCGGCGTTGATGGCGGGACGGATACCGGCATTGAACAGATCGGTCTCAAGGAAGATCTGTCCATCCGTGATAGAAATCACGTTGGTCGGCACGAAGGCGGACACGTCGCCAGCCTGTGTTTCGATAATCGGCAGTGCGGTCAGTGAACCGGTCTTACCCTTGACCGCGCCCTTGGTGAACTTCTCGACGTAATCCTCGTTCACACGAGCAGCACGCTCGAGCAGCCGCGAGTGCAGATAGAACACGTCGCCCGGGTATGCTTCGCGACCCGGCGGACGCCGCAGCAGCAGTGAAACCTGACGATAGGCCCAAGCCTGCTTGGTCAAATCATCGTACACAATCAGGGCATCCTGGCCACGGTCGCGGAAGTACTCGCCCATGGTGCAGCCGGCATACGGTGCGATGAACTGCATGGCGGCGGATTCGGAAGCCGTCGCAGCAACGACGATGGTGTACGCCATAGCGCCGTGCTCTTCCAGTTTGCGAACCACGTTTGCGACAGTTGAGGCCTTCTGGCCGATCGCAACGTAGATACAGAAGAGGTCTTTGCCTTTCTGGTTGATGATGGCGTCGATCGCCACGGCGGTCTTGCCGGTCTGGCGGTCACCGATGATCAGCTCGCGCTGCCCGCGGCCGACTGGCACCATGGCATCAATCGACTTCAGACCGGTCTGCACCGGCTGCGAGACCGATTTCCGGGCGATAACGCCGGGAGCAACCTTTTCGATCACGTCCGTCAATTTGGCATTGATCGGGCCCTTGCCATCAATCGGCTGACCGAGCGAGTTAACGACCCGGCCGATCAGTTCCGGACCAACCGGCACATCCAGAATCCGGCCGGTGCATTTCACCGGGTCGCCTTCGGAGATGTGCTCGTACTCACCCAGAATAACCGCGCCAACAGAGTCGCGCTCGAGGTTCAGGGCGAGGCCGAACGTGTTGTTCGGGAACTCGAGCATTTCGCCCTGCATGACGTCCGAAAGACCGTGAACGCGGCAGATGCCGTCCGTCACGGACACGACCGTACCCTGTGTGCGGGCTTCGGCCGTGAGGGCAAGATTCTGGATCTTGCTCTTGATCAGTTCGCTGATCTCGGAAGGTTTCAGCTGTTGCATGATGGTTTCCTAACTTGAAATGCTGAATTCGGCCCGATGTTGCATCGCGGGTCTGCTGTCTAGCTCTTCAGGGCGGCGGACATGGTGGCGAGCTTGCCCTTCACCGATCCGTCAATCACTTCATCGCCCACGGTGACGCGTATGCCACCGATCAATTCCTTGTCGATGTGCACCTGCGGCCGGATCTTTCTCTTGAAGCGCTGTTCCAGATCCGTCACCAGGGCAGCCAGTTGCGCCGCATCGATGTCGAACGCCGAATCGATGCGGGCGTCAACGCTACCTTCCTTGGCGTTCTTCAATGCCTCGAACTGAACGCTGATAGCCGGCAGCGCCGGAACACGATTGCCCTCAACCAGAGTCGACACGAACCTCTGCATCTGCGCATTGGCATCACCAGCCAGGGAGATGAGTAGTTCCGTCAATTGCTTGGCCGTGACACGCGGATTGCCAATCAGGTGCTTCACTTCAACGGCATCGGCAACCTGGGCAAGACGACTCAAGGCAGTTGACCATTGGGTCAACCCGCCATCTGAAGCTTCGGCTAGCCGGAAGGCTGCTTGAGCGTATGGCCTCGCTATGGTGGCGATTTCGGCCATGGCTTAGCGCAGTTCCTGACGCAATTGACCAAGCAGATCAGCATGTGCCTGGGCATTGACCTCGCGACGCAGGATCTTTTCTGCACCAGCGACGGCCAGAGCAGCCACCTGCTCGCGCAAGGTATCCTTGGCGCGCTGCATCTCACTGTCAATTTCCGCCTTCGCGCCTGCAATCAGACGGTCTGCTTCAACCTTGGCCGCAGCCTTGGCTTCTTCGACAACGGCAGCATGGCGCTTGTCAGCTTGTGCCAGAATTTCCTGCGCCTTGGCGCGGGCATCCGTTTCCAACTGACGAATGCGAACCTCAGCATCCTTCAGGCTGGCGCTGCCCTTGTCCGCGGCGGCGAGGCCATCGGCGATCTTCTTCCTGCGCTCGTCTATCGCTCCAATCAGGAACGGCCAGACCAGCTTCATGGTGAACAACGCAAGGACGATAAATACGATCGTCTGCGCAAACAGCGTTGCGTTTAAATTCACAGTGCTTTCCTCTCAAAAAGCCCGGAACGGAGCTGCACGAAGCACTCCGTTCTCGGCGTTACGTGACGATGCTGCGTACGAGAGTTTTAGCCCTTGAACGGGTTTGCGGTTGCGAACCACAGAGCGATACCGGTTCCGATAATGAACGCGGCGTCGATCAGACCAGCCAGCAAAAACATCTTTGTCTGCAGCGCATTCATCAGTTCGGGCTGACGCGCCGACGCTTCAATGAACTTGCCACCCATGATGCCGATGCCGATACAGGCTCCGACGGCGCCAAGGCCGATGATCAGACCGCATGCCAGAGCTACGAAACCCGCGATTTCCATGACTACTCCTTGTTAGTGTGGTGCCAGTGATTAACGAAAAATGGTGATTCTCAGTGACTCTCGTGCGCCTGCCCGATATAGACCAGGGTCAGCATCATGAAGATGAACGCCTGCAGCAGCACGATCAGGACGTGGAAGATAGCCCAGATGGAGCCGGCCACGATATGTCCGAGGAATGCCAGGACGCTGCCAACGCCAAATCCAGCCCAGGCACCACCCAGCAAAGCAATGAGGAAGAAGATCAGTTCGCCTGCATACATGTTGCCAAACAACCGCATGCCAAGCGAAACCGTCTTGGAAACAAATTCGATGATATTGAGCAGAAAATTCGGGATGGCCAGCAGCACGGCAAAGAACGGGTTCTTGCTGGTGCCGAAGGGTGCCGCGACCAGTTCATGCAGGAATCCGCCGATGCCCTTGATCTTGAGGTTGTAATACAGAACAAGGATCAGAACACCGAAGGACATTCCGAGCGTTGCGTTTAAATCGGCTGTCGGCAACGGGCGCAGGTTGTGGATACCCATCAGGCCCGCAAGCATAGGGAACAAGTCGACCGGCAACAGGTCGATGGCATTCATGACCACTACCCAACAGAACACCGTCAGCGCCAGCGGCGCAATGAATGCGCGATTACCATGGACGATGCTCTTGGACTGGTCTTCGACCAGTTCCACCAGCATTTCAACACCGGCCTGGAACCGACCGGGCACGCCTGCGGTTGCCTTACTGGCGGCGGCGCGAAGCAGAAAAATCACGATCAGGCCGGTCAGAACGGAAAAGAACATCGTGTCCCAGCGGATCACCGAAAAATCAACCAGCGAGGTCTGCGGGCTGGATGACAGGTGAGTCAGGTGGTGCTTGATGTACTCGGAAGAAGTGACTTCGGTGCCGGCGGAGGACATGTGTGTTTTTTATCTGACTATCAATAGTGCAAAAAAATATCCGTGCAGTGCGCCAATCAACCCGACCATGAAAGACAAGTGGTCAAGCGACGGGTAATACATGAAGGCAATCAGCATGAGCAGCCCCGTCGCAAAGAGCTTGATCAACTCCCCGCTGACAAAACTACTTACGACTTCGACCCGTCGTCTTTCAGCAGCCCACAACCGCAATGCAAACAACGCACTGGGTACTACACAAACGAGCCCCCCGACAAACGCACTCCCTGCGCTTGGCAGTGCGGCGTAACTGCCGCCACTGACTCCCCTGACAAATCCACACAATGCAGCTGCCAACAAACCAAGAAAAAACTGGGCTGCGATGACTTGCCGATATGCAGGACGCGCTTTATTCAGCACGGAGTCTTTGACCGGAAATCGCGCCCATTTGGGTGACCCCGGTTTGCAAAGCCTGAAATTCTGAAGTAAATCGTCCCTCACGTCAAATATTCACGCTAAAGCTGACCAAATTGAACGGCTATTCGGCGTCCGTTCTGATCGTCTCCAACACCGTGGTACGGCTGCGATATCACAGCCCGGTACAATCAAGCATCTCGATGGCATCCGTATTTGACTAATTTTCGCGGCCCGAGAAGCCCGTAGGAACGTTCTTCAGAACAAAAAATTGAATTCACTCAACTTCACAAAAGGGCACACAAAATGAGCAAGACCATTGAGCTCACCGCAGCCGACGGCCACAAGCTGGAGGCCTACGTTGCTGAGCCAGCCGGCAAGGCAAAGGGCGCAATCATCGTCGTTCAGGAGATTTTCGGTGTCAATCCGCATATTCGCTCCGTGACCGATGCCTATGCTGCCGACGGTTACCTTGCGATTGCCCCCGCATTCTTCGATCGACTGCAACGTAATTTTGAGGCCGGTTACAACCCCAAGGATATTGAAGCAGGTGTCGCGATGATCCAGAAGCTGAAGTGGGATCAGGTGTTACTGGACACTGGCGCAGCTCTTGCAGAGGTGAAATCTGCCGGAAAGGTTGGCATTGTCGGATATTGCTGGGGCGGGACAGTCGCCTGGCTGGCGGCAGCCAAGCTAGTTGGATTATCGTGTTCGATTCCGTATTACGGCGGAGGCCTGCACGGAATGATCGGCGAACAACCAAAGGTTCCAGTCATGTGCCAATTTGGAGAGTTGGATCAGTCGCCTACGCTTGAGCAGGCCAAAGCGATTGCTGCCGCGCATCCGTCGGTCATTGCTAACTTCTACGCAGGGGCTGGCCATGGCTTCAATTGTGACGAACGAGGATCGTACAACGAAGCGGCTGCGAAGCTTGCCCGACAGCGTGCCTTAGAGTTTCTCGGCCGCCACATTGGCTAAAGAATTTGCAGCCAACCGCAGATTGCGATGCGGTCTGCGGTTGGCATGACATTAGCCTTTGAATTTGGACAGCAAATCGTCCAAGTGCTCGGCGCTGGAGTAGTTGATCAGCAACTTGCCTGAGCCCTTCTTACCGGACTTTATTTCAACCGTGGTACCAAAGCGCTCGGACAGTTCTTCTGCAAAGCGTGCTATGTCGCGGCTGTTTCGAAGCGCTTTCTTCGCCTTGGCTGCAGGCGGATTCAACAGCGACTGAATCAGGCGTTCGGCCTCTCGCACCGACAGGCCCTGCTCTGAAATCTGCTTCCCCACATCCGCCTGCCGCCCACCTTCCAGTGCCAGCAAGGCGCGTGCGTGTCCCATCTCCAGCTTTCCATCAAAGACAAGCTCCTGAACAACCTTTCCGAGGGAGAGCAGGCGTAGCAGGTTGGTAGTGGCAGTACGCGATCGACCCACGGCCTGGGCTGCTTTTTCGTGGGTCAGGTCAAACTCGGCGATCAGCCTTTGTATGCCTGCAGCCTCTTCCAGAGGATTGAGATCTTCACGCTGGATGTTTTCGATCAGCGCCATCGCCAGTGCGGCCGAGTCGGGAACGTCCCGCAATATAACTGGCACTTCGCTAAGGCCGGCGATCTTGGCCGCCTGCCAGCGCCGCTCGCCGGCAATGATCTCGTATGTCGAAGCACTCACTGCCCGCACAAGTATGGGCTGCATCAATCCCTGTACGCGTATCGAATCCGCAAGCTCTTGCAGAGAGGCAGGATCCATACGGGTACGAGGCTGATAACGTCCGCGCTGCAATTGATTGATCTTGAGCGTGCCAAGCGATTCGGAAGGAGAGACTTTTGACTCCGATTCCCCGAGGAGTGCATCAAGTCCACGCCCCAGTCCCTTCAGTTTTGTCGCCATTTATATCCAGCCGATTGGTTAACTTCGAATTCGAAATCGCTACGGTCTCGCAAACAAGATTTTTCAAACCGTCGCGAGCGCCTTGCCAACAGCGGCTTGCCGCTCGATCAGTTCGCCTGCCAGTTGCAGATAGGCCTGTGACCCCTTGCATGCGCGATCCAGAGAGATGGCCGGCGTTCCAAAGCTTGGCGCCTCCGCGAGACGCACGTTTCGAGGTATGACCGTCGCATAGACCTTGCTGCCGAAATGCGACTGCAACTGCGATGAAACCTGTTGCGCAAGGCTATTGCGCGGGTCATACATCGTACGCAGCAATCCCTCAATTTCCAGCTTCGGATTGAGATTCTGGCGAACACGCTTGATGGTGTTTACAAGATCGGACAGACCTTCAAGAGCATAGTATTCACACTGCATGGGGATCATCACAGCGTCAGCGGCAACAAGGCCGTTGACTGTCAGCATGTTCAGCGCTGGTGGGCAATCAAGCAGAATGAAATCGTATTGTGCGGCAATCGGTTCCAGCGCCGATCTGAGTCGAGTTTCGCGGTGATCCAGTTCAACCAACTCGACTTCCGCACCGGCTAACTCACGGTTCGCAGGCAGCAGATCGTAGCCACCAGGATCGGAATGAACGCGAACCTTCTCAGCGGTAGATAAGCCAAGAACGACTTGATAGACCGTATTGCTGACAGTCCGCTTGTCAACGCCACTGCCCATGGTTGCATTGCCCTGGGGATCCAGGTCAACCAACAGGATTCTCTTGCCAGCATCGGCAAGTGCAGCCGCCAAATTGACGCTGGTAGTGGTTTTTCCCACCCCGCCCTTCTGGTTGGTGATGGCAAGTATCTGGGTCATTGTCTGGTTACCAATACCAAGTGACGCTCAGCATTCATGCCGGGCACATTCAATTTGATTACATTGCACAAATATTCCGATGGCAACGCTTCTATTTCGTCCTTGGGAAATTGCCCCTTCATAGCGGCGAAAATCCCGTCCTGCTTTAAAAGGTGTTTCGTCTGTTCAACGAACAACCTCAAATTTGAATATGCGCGCGAAGTGATAATCTGAAACAACTCTTCGGAATTCCAATCCTCAACTCTTGCGCAGACAACGTTCGCATTGGTCAGCCTTAGTTCGCCCAGAGCATGCTGAATGAACGCCGTCTTCTTCTGATTGCTGTCCAGCATCGTTACACGAACCTGAGGCATGGCAACGGCAATAGGCACTCCTGGTAAGCCCGCCCCGCTTCCTACGTCTAGCAATCGCACATCTATGCCTTTCAGCGGAAGGTGCGGAATCACGACCAGACTGTCCAACACATGCTGGATCAGCATCTGTCTTATGTCTCTGATCGCCGTCAGGTTGTAGGTCTTGTTCCACTTTTCAAGCAGGACAAGATATTGCACTAATGAGGACTGCTGCAGCTGCGAAATTGACAAATCGATTAATTCAGTTCCTTGAATTAATTGATCTTTAACGTATGTTAGCACTTGCTCCGAATCCATATCACCTATCACGCTACCGACCTTGATGGCGCTTCTCCAGCAACCCGGTAGTGCCGCTTCATATGGACCAGAAGCAGTGATATTGCGGCCGGCGTAATGCCGGAAATCCGGGAGGCGTGACCAATCGTAGCGGGCCGCTGTTGCGTCAACTTTTGCCGTGCTTCGAAGGACAATCCACGTACTTTCGAATAGTCGATATCATCCGGAAGAATCAAGCCTTCCTGACCGTGGCGCCGCTCTACTTCGTCCTGTTGACGAACAATATATCCCTCGTATTTCGCCTGAATATTCACTTGCTCAACTACTTCTGGGGCCAATGTCGGCGCAGTTGCATCACCCAGTAAGCGTATCGCTTCATAGCCAATATTGGGTCTCCTCAAAAGATCGAACAAGGAGTACTCGCGCTCTATGGACTGTCCCAAAACAGCCATAGCCTTTTCGGCAGAAAGGATGCGCGGATTGACCCAAGTCGATTTGAGCCGCTCCCGCTCGCTAGCAATGGCGTCACGCTTGCGATTGAATTGATCCCAGCGTGCATCATCAACCAAACGAAGCTTTCGGCCAGTTTCGGTCAAACGAAGATCAGCATTATCTTCCCGCAGCATCAATCGATATTCAGCGCGGCTGGTAAACATCCGGTAGGGCTCTGTGACGCCACGGGTAATCAAGTCATCGGCAAGCACGCCAATGTAAGCTTCATTGCGTGACGGACACCATGGTGCTTCATCACGGGACTTCAGCGCAGCATTGATGCCAGCAAGAAGCCCCTGCGCGGCAGCTTCTTCATAGCCGGTTGTGCCGTTGATTTGACCGGCAAAAAACAAACCGTCTATGGCCTGGGTTTCCAGCGACGGGCGCAGCCCTCGGGGATCGAAGTAGTCATATTCAATTGCATAGCCGGGCCGAAGAATGTGTGCATTCTCGAGGCCCTTGATTGAACGGATCAATTCCAACTGCACATCAAACGGCAAACTGGTTGAGACGCCGTTCGGATAGATCTCGTTGGTAGTCAGCCCCTCCGGCTCGAGAAAGATTTGATGGCTGGACTTACCCGAAAATCGATGAATCTTGTCTTCGATAGATGGACAGTATCGGGGTCCGACCCCCTCGATCACGCCTGTATACATGGGAGAGCGGTCCAGACCGGATCGAATGATCTCGTGGGTCCGTTCATTGGTGTGCGTGATCCAGCACGGCAGTTGCGGAGGATGCATCGCTGCACTGCCCATGAAAGAAAACACCGGACTGGGAGAGTCCCCGTGTTGTTCTTCCATGACTGAGAAATCAATCGTGCTGCCATCAAGGCGCGGCGGTGTGCCAGTCTTCAAACGGCCAACCGGAAGTGCAAGTTCCTGGAGTTTTTTTGCCA
>CANIIN010000065.1 GCA_947467405.1 Betaproteobacteria bacterium
AAAGTACCAAGCGCCTCCCGGCACCCCGGCCAATCCCCCCGGGTATTACAATTCCCCGCATCGCGCGCCCCGGCACCGCCGTGCCGCAGCCAGGGAGTCACCGCATGAATCTCAAAGCCTTCGACAACGAGGAATACATCAGCCTCGAAACCTATCGCAAGACTGGTGTCGCCATCGCTACGCCGGTGTGGTTTGCTGAGAAGGACGGGGTGTTCTACATCTACTCGGTGGCCGATGCCGGGAAGGTCAAGCGCATTCGCAACAACCCGACAGTGCGCATCGCGCCGTGCCAGTTCCGCGGCGAGCTGAAGGGCGACTGGGTGGATGCCACGGCGCGCATCGTCACCGGACCGGACGAGGATCGCAGCCACGACCTGCTGGACAGGAAGTACGGGTGGAAAAAGAAGATCGGCACCTGGTACAGCAGGCTGATCGGCCGCCAGCGCACGGTGATCGCCATTACACCTTTAAAGGCGTGAGGCCTTTGATGAGGGCGTGAGGCGTGAGGCGTGAGGCGTGAGGCGTGAGGCGTGAGGCGTGAGGCGTGAGGAATAAGGATTGAAGGCGGATTGACTGGGGCAGGTGCCTGAAGGTGTCCGCCAGATGGACTTCTACGGGCAATGCATAACTCCCGTCATTCCGGACGCCGCGTCAGCGGCGAGCCGGAATCCAGCGTCTTTGAAGTCACGTCCTTCCCGCTTCCGCGGGAATGACGGCGCTATGCATTGGCCAGCATCCGCAGAGCAACCTCCTGCTTCTTTCAGTTCTGGCGACAGGATAGCTATCCACCCGCATAGCGCAGATCCAGCGTGAACGGGAAGTTGCGGTTCTGCGCTTCGATCTTGACGTCCATCGGGCCCGGCGTGTGGCCGTGGTCCCAGAAGCGTGCAAAGCGCCGCGCTTCGGCTTCGTTGGCGTTGACCGGGAAGGTCTCGTAGTTGCGGCCGCCCGGATGCACCACGTGGTAAGTGCAGCCGCCGATCGATTTTCCCACCGAGCCGGTCGAGCCGTCGCCCATCCAGGTATCCACGATGTCGAACACCAGCGGCGAATGGATGTTGATGGTGGGGTGCAGCGCAGAGGGCGGGTTCCAGGCGCGATAGCGCACCGCGGCGACGAACTCGCCGTGCACGCCGGTGGGATGCAGCGGCAGGGTGCGGCCGTTGCAGGTGACGATGTGGCGCGTGTCGGTCATGCCGCTCACCTTGACCTGCAGGCGCTCGACCGAGGAATCGACATAACGCGCCGTGCCGCCGCCGGACATCTCTTCGCCCAGCACATGCCAGGGTTCGATCGCCTGCCTGAGCTCCATCTTGACGCCTTCGTACACCACCGAGCCGTAACGCGGGAAGCGGAATTCGATGAAGGGTGCGAACCACGCCGGATCGAATGCGTAATCGGTCGCCGCGATGTCGCGCAGCACGTCGCGCAGGTCCTGCTCGATGAAATGCGGCAGCATCCAGCGGTCGTGCAGTTGCGTGTCCCACGCGACCAGGCGGCCGCGGTAGGGCGTCTTCCAGAAGCGCGCCACCAACGCGCGCAGCAGCAGCAACTGCAGCAGGCTCATCTGCGGATGCGGCGGCATTTCGAAGGCGCGGAATTCCAGCAGGCCGAGGCGCCCGGTGGGGCCGTCCGGCGAATACAGCTTGTCGATGGAGAACTCGGCGCGGTGCGTGTTGCCGGTCAGGTCCACCAGCAGGTTGCGCAGCAGGCGGTCCACGAGCCACGGCTTGGCGCTCTCTTCGCCGGGCTTCAGGTGCTGCGCCATCTGCTGGAAGGCGATTTCCAGTTCGTAGAGATTGTCGTCGCGCGCTTCGTCCACGCGTGGCGCCTGGCTGGTCGGCCCGAGAAACTGTCCGGCGAACACATACGACAGACCGGGATGGTTCTGCCAGTAGGTGATCAGGCTGGCGAGCAGGTCGGGACGGCGCAGCAGCGGGCTGTCGGCCGGCGTGGCGCCGCCCAGCGTGACGTGATTGCCGCCGCCGGTGCCGGTGTGGCGGCCATCGAGCATGAACTTTTCGGTGGCCAGGCGCGCCAGTCGCGCTTCTTCGTACAGCGTGGTGACGTTGGTGACCAGGTCCTTCCAACTCTTGGCCGGATGGATGTTCACTTCGATCACGCCCGGGTCGGGGGTGACGGCCAGCACCTTGATGCGCGGATCGACCGGCGGCGTGTAGCCCTCGAGGCGGATCGGGCAGTTCAGTTCGCGCGCCACTGATTCGATGACGGCGATCAGGTCGAGGAATTCCTCGGCGCGCTTCAGCGGCGGAAGAAAGGCGTGCAGACGGCCTTCGCGCACTTCCATGCACAGCGCGGTGCGCACCACGTCGCGTGCCATGGCGCGCGAATCGGCCTGCAGCTTGGCCGGCTTGCGCGCGTGGCGTTTTTTCTCGGCGTTGCTGTGGGCGTCGTGCAGGTTGCCAAAGGGTTCACGGGTTTCGAACGGATCGCGGTCGAACTCGGCCTCGACGTCGTCGGGATGCACGTCGGGCAGCGAGGCCAGCGGCAGGCGCACGCCGATGGGATGCGAACTGGCCAGCAGGAACAGCCGCTCGCGACGCAGCGGCCAGGTGGAGCTTTCCCATTCGGTGGCCGATTTGCTCGATGTGGCCGACGCGTCGGCGGCTTCGGTGGCGTGATCAACCGGTCGCAGCGGCAGCACGAAGCCCGCCGGTTGCTCGATACCGCGTTGCAGGATGGCCACGAGGCGCGCGCGCTCGTCGTGGCTCTTCATCGGCGTCTTCAGCGGGTCGAGGTTGACCGGCATGTTCTGCTCGCCGGCCAGGATCGGCAGCGGGTCCTCGAAAGCCGGAATGACGAAGCTGTCGTCAAAGCCCAGGCGTGCGGCCAGCGTCTTGATGAAGCGCTCGGCATCGGCCACGGTCGTGGTGGCTTGCGACGATTCGCTGGCGATCAGCGCCGTGTCCTTCCACACCGGCTGGCCGTCGGCACGCCAGACGATGGGCAGCGCCCAGCGCGGCAGCGGCTCGCCCGGATACCACTTGCCCTGCGTGTACATGACGAGGCCGCCCGATGCAAAGCGTTCGCGCAGGCGCCACGCCAGTTGCTCGGCGAGCTTCCATTTTTCGGGGGACATCGCGGTGATGTTCCACTCCGGGCCGTCCATGTTGTCGATGGAGACGAAGGTCGGCTCACCGCCCTGCGTGAGGCGCACGTTACCGGCGACCAGATCGGCATCGACCTTCTCGCCCAGCGCCTGGATGTTGTTCCACTGCGTTTCGGTATAGGGCTTGGTGACGCGCGGGTCTTCGTGGATGCGCGTGACCTTCATCTCGAACTGCAGCGACGATTGGCACGGATCGGTGAACCCGGTGACCGGCGCCGCGCTGCTGGGGATGGCGGTGGCGGCCAGCGGAATATGGCCCTCGCCGGCGAACAGGCCCGAGGTCGGGTCAAGGCCCACCCAGCCGGCGCCGGGGATGAACACCTCGGCCCACGCATGCAGGTCGGTGAAGTCGGCGGTCGGCCCCGACGGGCCGTCCAGCGGCTTCACGTCGGCGGTGAGCTGGATGAGGTAGCCGGACACGAAGCGCGCGGCCAGACCCATGTGGCGCAGCACCTGCACCAGCAGCCAGCCGGTGTCGCGGCACGATCCCTGGCCGACTTCCAGCGTCTTGTCCGGCGTCTGGATGCCCGGCTCCATGCGCACCAGGTACTTGATCTCGTGCTGCAGGCGCTGGTTCACCGCGACTAGGAAGTCGACGATGTGCATGCCCGGCTTCGAATCGACAAGGCGGCCATCCTTCCTGAAGTGGGCCAGCCAGGCCTCGAACAGCGGGCCGGGCAGTTCCTTTTCGAGATAGGGCGCGAGTTCGGTGGCGAGTTGCGCCGGATAGGCGAACGGAAAATGCTCGGCCCATTCCTCGACGAAGAAATCGAACGGGTTGATCACCGTCATGTCGGCGACGAGGTC
This sequence comes from Betaproteobacteria bacterium, assembly GCA_947467405.1. Taxonomy (GTDB): domain Bacteria; phylum Pseudomonadota; class Gammaproteobacteria; order Burkholderiales; family SG8-39; genus CAIYPG01. Next base: position 3,938 of record CANIIN010000065.1, read on the forward strand.
GACGACGATTTCCAGTTCCCTGGATTTCTCCGGGAACACCAGCCGCGCGATGTAGTTGCCGTAGGCGTCCTGCTGCCAGTTGATGAAGTGCTGCTCGGGTTTGATGGACAGCGAATAACTGTGGATCGGCGTGCGCGTATGCGGCGCAGGACGCAGTCGCACCTCGTGCGGCGACAGGCCGATGGCCTTGTCGAAGGTGTAGCGGGTGAGGTGGTGCAGGGCGTCGCGGATGGTCATGGAATGGTCAGCAGTACGAAATGGTTTGCAGGTGGATCAGGCTGAGGTGGAGCGGTGTGCGGTTCGGCTTATTTGTCGGCCAGCATGAAGCCGGCATCGCCGGACGACACCACGGATACGAAGATGAATGGCACGCTGCCGGTGTTGCGTGCGCCATGCACCTGCATGGGTTTCGCGATGGCGATGTCACCGGCGGCAAGGCGAGATACCACGCCGTCGCCCTGGAAGTACTCGGCCTCGCCCGAGATGACCGTCCAGGTGTCCTGTCCGCGCGGATGGACATGCGCGGCGATGTCCTGTCCCGGATGGGCATGCCAGACCACAACGGCTGCCGATTCCGTTTCGAGGACGACTGAACGGATGGGTTCGCCCGTCGAAGGGCGAACATGGGCCGCGACTGAAAAAATTCTTCCGGATGTCGTCATCGACCCATCCTGCACACGGAAATGAGCGAGGGGTGCACCGCATCGACCGGTACTCGGCCGATCGTGGCGCAGACGATGAACAGCCGGGATTCGCCTACTTGAAGAACTGCGCCTGTTGCTGCAGTTGAGAGTTCTCCGGGGTGTCCCAGGTGGGATCGGGCAGCTGCGAGAACACCTTGCGCAGGCCTTCTCCCCACTGCGTGTGGATCATGTTGAAGTAGCCGTCCGACTCGGTGATGCGGCGCTTCAGGCCCATGCGCAATGAATCGCGCTCGTACCAGGCGATGTCGATGGGCAGGCCCACCGACACGTTGGAACGCATGGTGGAATCGAACGACACCAGCGTGCACTTGGCCGCTTCCATCAGCGTGGAGGACGGCTTGATGACGCGGTCGATGATGGGCTTGCCGTACTTGGTCTCGCCGATCTGGAAGAACGGTGTTTCCGGCGTGGCTTCGATGAAGTTGCCCGCCGCGTACACCAGGAACAGCCGCATCGGCTCGCCGGCAATCTGTCCGCCGAGGATGAACGAGGCACTGGCATCGATGTTGTTTTGCGCCAGATAGGGACCGTCGCGCTTCAGGATCTCGCGCAGGCATTCTCCCAACAGGTGCGCCACGTCGAACATGGAGCGCGCCGCCCAGAAGTTTTCTTCCGGATTGGGGTTGCCGCCGTTCTGCCGGCTTTTCTGGTCCAGCAGGTTGATGGCGTTCTGCGTGATCGAGAGGTTGCCGGAGCTGAGGATGCTGATGTACCGGTCGCCAGGGCGCTCGAAAATGCGCATCTTGGAAAAACTCGACACCTGATCGATGCCGGCGTTGGTTCTGGAATCCGACGCGAAGACAATTCCTGCGTCCAGGAGTATGCCGACACAATAAGTCATGGTAGAGGGGCGCCCCGCTGTTGGATGACGTTCTATACGACAGGTAGTGTAACAGGCCGGAACGGCCCCGTATGTTACCGGCAGCACCGAGCCGGATTGCCGTTGTGGTGGCGCCTGGACGACGCGCAGGTGGGGTGGTCACGGGGGAGTGGCTCACGTGTAATCGAGCGTCAGGTAATGACGGTTGATTTCGGTGTTGAGCGCTTCGATCTTGTCCAGGAATTGCATCAGGTATTCGTGCAGGCCGAGCTTGAAGATCTGTTCGGTGCGGCCGTAGTGCAACTGGGCGTGGATTTCCCCGGCCAGCCGCTCAGGCTCGTGGCGGTCGGAGTCCGACAGCGACTGCAGGATTTCGTAGAGGTCATTCATGCTGGAATGCAGGCTGCGCGGCACGTCATCGCGCAGGATCAGCAGTTCGGCCACGCGCGAGGGCGTGATCTGGTCGCGGAAGATCTTGCGATAGGACTCGAACGCGCCCACCGATCTGAGCAGCGAGCCCCACTGGTAGTAATCGACCGCGCCGCCGACGTCGCCGATCGAGGGCAGCAGGGTGTGGTACTTCACGTCGAGAATGCGCGCGGTGTTGTCGGCGCGTTCGATGAAGGTGCCCAGGCGGATGAAACTGTAGGCCTCGTCGCGCAGCATGGTGCCGAAGGTCACGCCGCGGAACAGGTGCGAGCGGTTCTTCACCCAGTCGAAGAAGTTGCTTACGCCGCGCGCGGTGATGTTGCCGTAATCGATGTTGCGCATTTCCAGCCAGGTCCGGTTGAGGCTCTCCCACATTTCGGAGGTCAGCGCGCCGCGCTGGCCGCGGGCGTTCTCGCGCGCCGCCTGCAGCGACGAGTAGATGGAGAACGGGTTGGTGGCGTCCAGCACCATGTAGCGGATGACTTTTTCGGCGGTGAGTTCGGTGTTGGCCTTGTAATAGCCGGTGGCCAGGCCGCTCGTCACCAGCGGCACGGCCCACGGCTCGGCCCATTTCTCGCCGGACTCCATGATGCGATAGGGCAGCATCGACAGCCGATAGGTCACGTCCAGCATGCGCGCGGTGTTTTCGGCACGCTCGACCTGGCGGGACATCCAGAGAAGGTCGTTGGCGGATCTACTTAGCATGGCAACCTGCGAAAGCTTGTCATTCCCGCGAAAGCGGGAATCCAGTGTCGTACAAGAAAAGTCACTGGATCCCCGCCTGCGCGGGGATGACGAGTGACCGTCATGATTTCCGAAATCATCATGGTCATCATGCCTCCAATACCCAGGTGTCTTTGGTCCCCCCGCCCTGCGACGAGTTCACCACCAGCGAACCTTCCTTCAGCGCCACGCGCGTCAGGCCGCCGGGCACGATGCGCGTGGTCTTGCCGGACAGCACGAAGGGTCGCAGGTCGACGTGGCGCGGCGCGATGCCGGCCTCGACGAAGGTGGGGCAGGTGGACAGCGCCAGCGTCGGCTGGGCGATGTATTTCTCGGGGTGGGCGATGATGCGCTCGCGGAATTCGGCGCGCTGCGTCATGGTCGAGGCCGGGCCGACCAGCATGCCGTAGCCCCCGGAGCCGTGCACTTCCTTGACCACCAGTTCATGCAGGTGCTCGAGCACGTAATGCAGATCGTCTTTCTTCGATAATTGCCAGGTCGGCACGTTCTTGAGGATGGGTTCCTCGTCGAGATAGAAACGCACCATCTCCGGCACGTGGATGTACATGGACTTGTCATCGGCCACGCCGGTGCCCACGGCATTGGCCAGCGTCACGCGGCCGGCCTTGTAGGCCTGCATCAGGCCCGGCACGCCGAGGATCGAGTCCGGGCGGAACGCCTTGGGGTCGATGAAGTCGTCGTCGATGCGGCGGTAGATCACGTCGACGCGCTTGGGGCCGCGCGTGGTGCGCATGAACACCGTGTCATCACGAACGAACATGTCCTGGCCTTCGACCAGTTCGATGCCCATCTGCTGGGCGAGGAAGGTGTGCTCGAAATAGGCCGAGTTGTAGCTGCCCGGCGTCAGTAGCGCCACCACCGGGTCGTCGATGCCGTGGGGTGCGACGCCGCGCAGGGTTTCCAGCAGCACGTCAGGGTAGTGTTCGACCGGGGCCACCTGCTGGCGCGAAAACAGTTCCGGAAACAGCCGCATCATCATCTTGCGGTTTTCCAGCATGTAGGACACGCCGGAGGGCACGCGCAGGTTGTCTTCCAGCACATGGAATTCACCGGGGCCGGTGCAGACGATGTCCACGCCGCTGATATGCGCATAGATGCCGCCCGGCACGTCCACGCCCTGCATGATGGCGCGGTACTGCGCGTTGGCCAGCACCTTCTGGGACGGGATGACGCCGGCCTTGAGAATCTTCTGGTCGTGATAGACGTCGTGCAAAAACAGGTTGAGGGCCTGGACGCGCTGCGCCAGGCCGCGCTCCAGGGTGTGCCAGTGATCGGCCGGGATGATGCGCGGAATGATGTCGAACGGGATCAGCCGTTCGGCGCCGGCCTCCTCGCCATACACGGCGAACGTGATCCCCAGGCGATGGAACATCGCTTCCGCCTCGTTGCGCTTTTGCACCAGGCGCTCCGGCGGGATGGAATCCAGCCAGGCGGCGTAACTCTGGTAATGGGGCAGGACGTTGCCGTCCGAGCCCCGCATTTCGTCATGAATGGGGGAGGCCATTGTTGTTGCCTGTGCTTGAGCCTGGGATGAAGCCATGGTGTACTGGGTATGCATAAGCAATGCCTGTGCCGGGTGTGTGGGGATGGCAAAAGCGGTCTGGTCTGCGGTGACTGTGCCGGACTGGGTTCAGGCACCGCCGATTCGGCCAATGTGGTGCACGTTCGTGGTGCGCTGAGGTGCGATTTCGTGCGTCTCCTTCGGCGCGTCGGGTTCGGAACGCGGGCGCGTGCGGGGCGACGGCACCCCAGTGCCCGCTACTGTCTTCGTTATACTGCCGCAGCAGTGGTTGACGCGCAGGTGATTGCGCCGTTCTGCCCGGTAATTCGTCATTTATTGACCTTGCGCAGAAACTTGGTGGAGATTGCATGACCCCATCTGAAAAAATGGTCCGCGCCGGCCGCGTGCGCTGCCTGACCCCGAGCGGTTATCACCGCATGGCTTACCGCGAATGGGGCGACGCCGCCAATCCGCGCGTCGTGGTCTGTGTGCACGGCCTGTCGCGCTGCGCGCGAGATTTCGACACCCTGGCCGGTGCGCTGGCCGCCGATTTCCGCGTCATCTGCCCCGACGTGGCGGGGCGCGGCGAATCGGAATGGTTGAAGAACCCCATGGAATACGCGATTCCGACCTACGTGAGCGACATGGTCACGCTGCTGGCGCGGCTGGATGTGGAGAGTGTGGACTGGGTGGGCACGTCCATGGGCGGGCTGATCGGCATGGGCCTCGCGGCCTTCCCGAGCGCGCCCATCCGCAAGCTGGTGCTGAACGACGTCGGTCCCATCGTCACCGCCGATTCGCTGCAGCGCATCGCCACGTACCTTGGCAGGGCGCCTGCGCTGCCCTCATTCGCTGCCGCCGAGATGCTGATCCGCATGACCAGCGCGACCTTCGGTCCGCACAGCGACGAACAATGGCGCCATCTCACCGAGCATATGGTGCGCAAACAGCCCGACGGCAGCTACCGCCTGCACTACGACCCGGCCATCGCGCTGCCGTTTGCCGCCGACGTGACCGGCAAGGACATGGCGTTGTGGAATTTCTACGATGCGATCAAGGCACAGACGCTGCTGCTGCGCGGGGCGGAGTCCGACTTGCTGCGTCACGACACGGCGCAGGAGATGACACAGCGCGGACCGAAGGCCAGGCTGGTGGAGTTTCCCGGCGTGGGGCATGCGCCGACGTTGATGCAGGATGACCAGGTGGCCGTCGTCAGGGAGTTCCTCCTGAACGGGTGAGGGCTTGTAGGTGACCGTAGATAGGGCGTCTGCAAGCGTTTCTGCTCGGTATGACCGTTCAAATTGGCCGTCAATCCCGCCGTATTTTCGAAACTGAGCGGGAATTCAGTTTTTTGTCTTTGTGTATTTTATTTTTTTTCTTCGTTGAATCGTGTGGTTTCGCCTGTCGGCCTGTCGGCCAGTCGGTCCGGTTCCAACTCATCGGAAACACTGAAGTTCAAGGACACCGCACACTCAAGGACACCGCCACTTGAATCTCGCAACATGGTGGTGTTACTCTGGTAGCACCGCAGCCGGGAAGGATTTCGACCATGTCCACCACATCGCTGAAACTGTCCGATGAACTCAAG
>CANIIN010000066.1 GCA_947467405.1 Betaproteobacteria bacterium
AAGGTCATGGTGTTCTTCTTCTCGGGACGATTCAGCGTGATGGTGAGAATGTGTTCCGATACTTCGTAGCTGATGCACTCGTATTCGCTGCTCATGGCTCTCCTTGTCGTCTCTTTATTGTTGGTCTGGCGGTGACGCCTGCGGGGCATGACGACGGCCGGCAGCGGCCCGCCGCTTGTCCTCAGGCCTAGTCCTTCTTCGGATCGCTCTTGCCGGTCAGCGCGTCGCTGATGTGGCGCACGGTGCGCGCGTGGGCCTTCAGGCTGTAGTCGAGCACCGCCACCTGTTCGGCGAACATTTCGCTGGCCAGCGTGGCCGCGTCCATCAGCGGCAATTCCATCCAGGCGTCGGACTCGCCCGAATCGGTCTTGATGAGCATGCCGGCCTTGCGCGCGATGTGCATCATGGCCTTGTTCTCGGTCAGGCAGTGCACGTACAGGGTGTGGATGAAGTGATTGCGCGCGAAGGCATGGGCGCGGTCGAACAAGGCGCTGCCGATCCCTTGGCTGCGATGCGAAGCCAGCACGCTGACGCCGAATTCGGCGGTGTCATGGTCCATGGCGACGTGCGAGACGCCGGCCAGCTCCAGTTCGTCGTCGTACACGCCGAACAGCGCATCGCGGTCGAAATTGATCTGATCGACGTAGGACTTGATCGATTGCGGACTCTGCGAGATGCCGAAGCGCAGCCGCTGGTCGTCCGGATCGAGCTTCACTAAATGCCGCACCAGCTTTTCGCGGCTGTTGGCAAAGAGCTGCTTGATGGCGACAGAAGTCATGGTGTCAATGATCCCGGAAAGGCCTTGGCCGCGGATGGACGCGGAGTTTCGCTGATCAATTCAATTTTTCGATTCCTCGCGGCTTGCCGCGAGGTTCCGATGTTGGGATATCCAAAGGGGCGTCGCCCCTTTGGTCAAGGGCGGGGGCAATACCCCGTCCGCGAAGTCCATCTATTTCGCCGAAATGGAAAGTGGCCCGGTCGCATTTTGCGCTGCGCCAATGACAAGCGACAGTCCGCGTTTTCCGCGTTGGTCCGCGGCCCTTACCTTGCAAGGCTGTGGAACGACTCTTCCGCTGCCTTCAGCGTGGCGGCGATTTCCGCCTCGCCGTGAGCGCCGCCGACGAAGCCGGCTTCGTACGCTGACGGCGCCAGGTACACGCCGCGGTCGAGCATGGCGTGGAAGAACTTGTTGAACAGGTCCTTGTCACATTGCATCACCTCGGCAAAGCTGGTCGGCGGCGCGGCGCGGAAATAGATGCCGAACATGCTGCCGACGTGCTGCGCCGAAAACACCACGCCCGCGGCCTTGGCGCGCACCTGCAGGCTATCGACCAGCGCCTTCGTTGTCGCGGTGACGCGATCGAAAAAACCCGGCGCCTGGATGGCGCGCAGCGTGGCGAGCCCGGCGGCTACCGCCACCGGATTGCCCGACAGCGTGCCGGCCTGGTACACGCCGCCCAGCGGCGCAATGTGGTTCATGATGTCGCGGCGCCCGCCGAATGCGCCGACCGGCATGCCGCCGCCGATGACCTTGCCCAGCGTGGTGAGGTCGGGCTTGATGCCGTACAGGCCCTGAGCGCATTGCGGACCGACGCGGAAGCCGGTCATCACTTCGTCGAATATCAGCACCGTGCCGTGCTTGGTGCACAACTCGCGCAGCGCACGCAGGAACTCCGGTTTGGGTGCGACGAGGTTCATGTTGCCGGCCACCGGCTCGACGATGACACAGGCGATCTGGTCGCCCTTGTCCTTGAACAGGTGCTCCAGTTCCGCGCTGTCGTTGTAGGACAGCACCAGCGTGTGTTGCGCCACTTCCGGCGGTACGCCGGATGAGGACGGCTGGCCCAGCGTCAGTGCGCCGGAACCGGCTTTCACCAGCAGGCTGTCGGCGTGGCCGTGATAGCAGCCTTCGAATTTCAGGATGAAGCTGCGTCCGGTGAAGCCGCGCGCCAGGCGCAGCGCGCTCATGGTGGCTTCGGTGCCGGAGCTGACCAGCCGCACCATTTCCATGCTCGGCACCAGCTTGATCAACAGTTCGGCGATCTCGATTTCCGATTCGGTGGGCGCGCCGAACGACAGGCCATGCACGGCACTGTCCTGGACCGCGCGCAGCACGTCGGGATGGGCGTGGCCCAGCAAAAGCGGACCCCACGAACCCACATAGTCGATGTATTCCTTGTCATCGGCGTCCCAGATGCGCGCCCCTTTGCCGCGCGTCACGAAGCGCGGCGTTCCGCCGACGGAACGGAAAGCGCGTACCGGCGAATTGACCCCGCCGGGGATGCTTTTCTGCGCGCGTTCGAAAAGGATGTCGTTTCTGGAGGTCATGTGAAATTCGCTCTGGAGTGGCTTTGATCGGGCCGCGGGCATGCGGCGTGTTGCGCTCGCGACGTCAGGCGTTGCTGCGGACGGGTGTCACGGATGGACTGAAAAGTTGGCTGAACTGTCGGGCGGCGGCCGCGATGTCGCGGGCATTGAACAGGTCCGTGATCACCGCGATGGCGTCCACCCTGGCGTTGATCAGCGCACCGGCGTTGGTCGTGGTGATGCCGCCGATGGCCACCACCGGGATGCCGAGTTCGGCCTTGGCGCGAGCATAGAGCTCCAGCGTTGCGCTGACGGCTTGCGGCTTGGTCGACGAAGCGAAGGCGGCGCCGAAGGCCACGTAGTCCGCGCCGGCGTCGCGCGCTTTCACCGCCAGATCGAAGCGGTTGTAGCAGGACGCGCCGAGCAATTTGTTCGGGCCGAGGGCGCGGCGGGCGGCGGCCAGGTCGCCGTCTTCGGCGCCGAGATGCACGCCATCGGCCTCGATGGTCAGCGCGATGTCGAGGTGGTCATTGATGATCAGCGGAACGTTATGCGGCCGGCACAGCGCCAGCAGTCCGAGGGACTGTGCGTAGCGCATTGGCGTGTCGGCCAGCTTGTTGCGGTATTGAATGAGGCGGGCACCGCCGTCCAGCGCCTGCTGGACTTTGGCCGCCAGCACGTCGGTGTCCTGTTCGTCCGGCGTGATGGCGTAGAGTCCTGAGATGACAGATTGCTTCATGGTTGCATCTGGCTGAATGTGAGCGCCCGCTCAGCTGTTATCGGCAGCGCTGCCAGCTTCCCGCGCCCAGAAGAAACGGTCGGGAATGAACTGCCCCATGCCGGGTCGGAAGCCCGCTGCCAGTGCCTGCCAGGTGTATTCCTGGGCCTCGCGCACGGCCTCGGGGATATCCAAGCCATTGGCCAGTGTGGCGGCGATGGCCGAGGCAAGGGTGCAACCGGATCCATGGTAACTGCCCGGCAGACGTTCCCAATTGTCGGTGCGCACCACGCCGCGCTCGTTGTACAAAGTATTGATCACCAGCGGGGTGTTCTCGTGAGTGCCTGTAATGAGCACGTACTCACATCCCAATTTCATGATGCGTGAAGCGCACTCGGTCAGATTCGGTGCGTCTTCTTCGTCAATATCCGATTCGTCACCGTCGTCGTCCAAGCGCGGCGAGCGAGCCAGCCGGCGCGCCTCCTGGCTGTTGGGCGTGATGATGGTGGTTTGCGGCAGGAGCAGTTCGCTCAGGGCCGCAATCATGTCTTCGGTAGCCAGCTCGTCCCCGCGGCCGGATGCCAGCACCGGATCCAGGATCAGCGGAATATCCGGATAGTCAGCGACGATTTCCGCAATGGCGGCGATGTTCTCGACGCTGCCAGTCATGCCGACCTTGAAAGCGGCCACCGGCATGTCTTCCAGCACCAGGCGCGCCTGATCGACCACCCAATCCGAATCGATGGGCATGACGTCCTCGACACCGGCCGTGTCCTGAACGGTGATGGCGGTCACCACCGACAGACCGTGACAACCCATGGACGCCAGTGTCAGGAGGTCGGCTTGAATCCCGGCGCCACCGGTGGGGTCCGTCGCCGCAAAAACAAGGATCACGGGGGGGGACGAAGAATGGGCGGCCGAGGGCATAAATCCTTGTTCTTAGCGGGTTTCCGGGTGGCGGGGCATAGGCCAAACGGGTAAGATATGAGCAACCATTGTAACCCATGCCCCAGTGAGTGATGACCGAAACCGCGCAGACTTACAAAACGTGGATGTGCCTGATTTGTGGATGGATTTACGATGAAGCAGAGGGGCTCCCGGAGGAAGGCATCGCCCCAGAAACGCGCTGGGAGGATGTCCCCATGAACTGGACCTGCCCGGAATGCGGCGCCCGCAAGGAAGATTTCGAAATGGTGGTCATATAAGAGCCTGATATCGAGCAGGCGCCTGTCGGGCAGACGATCAGGATTGTGCAAGGTACGATTTTTACTCTTCACGATAGCGCCTGACGGGGGCGATGCAGCCTGTCCAATTTTTCCCCGTCAAACCACGGATCCGCGCACCGGCCAGATCCAACGTGCGGACTTGGACTGAGAGCCTCATATCCCATGGCAGCAGAGGACACGGTGACGGAAACAGGTGCCACGATGGAAGCAGGAGCGATCAATCTCGCCGGCCTGAAAGTCATGGTGATCGATGATTCGAACACCATACGCCGCAGCGCGGAAATTTTCTTGTTGCAGGCGGGTTGCACGGTCATTCTCGCCGAGGATGGTTTCGCAGCACTGTCCATGATTTCCGATCATCAGCCGGACATCATCTTCTGCGACATCATCATGCCGCGCCTGGATGGTTACCAGACCTGCGCGCTGATCAAGAAGAACCCGCACTTTTCCGCCACGCCGGTGGTGATGCTGTCGTCCAAGGATGGACTGTTCGATCGTGCGCGCGGCCGCATGGTCGGCTCTGACGAGTACCTTACCAAGCCGTTCACCCGCGAAAGCCTGCTGCGTACCGTCAGCGAGCACACCGCGCCGCGCCTGGCCGGCGCCACCCAGGGCCATGTGGACAACGCAGCCGGCGAACCGTCGCCGGGTCTCGCGGGGGCATGATGCCCGTGCACAAGATACTCATCGTCGATGACTCCGCGACCGAGCGGCAGGTCATGATCGAAACCTTGTCGAAGAGCGGTTACGAGTGCGTGACCGCCGCCAGCGGCGACGAGGCCATTGCCAAGTCTCGTTCCGAAATGCCCGACCTCATTCTCATGGATGTCGTGATGCCCGGCGTCAACGGCTTTCAGGCCACGCGCACCATCACGCGCGACGATGCGACGCGCCATATTCCGATCATCATGTGCACCGGCAAGTCGGCCGAAACGGACAAGGTGTGGGGCCTGCGTCAGGGGGCCCGCGAATACCTCATCAAGCCCATCAATACCCAGGACCTGCTGCAGAGGATCGTCGCGCTGCCATAGCGTGACGAATGCCAGAGCAAGAGACATGTCCGGTCCCGCCAGCCTCAATGAATTTCAGCAGAATCTCGCCTCGCGCATGCGTGATGCGGCGGCTGCACCGGTTGCCGGCACCGTGCTGGGGCTGCGATCGGGCAACCGCAACTGGCTCATGCGGCTGGAGGAAGCGGGGGAGATCCTGGCGGTGCCGGACATCGTGACGGTGCCGCTCACGCAAGCCTGGTATCTCGGCCTCGCCAATGTGCGCGGCAATCTGGTCAGCGTCATCGACTTCGCGTTGTGGGCCGAGAGCCGGTCGACGCCGCGCTCGGCCGAGTGCCGCGTGGTGCTGCTGGGGGACCGCTTCCGTTGCCGCGCCGCGCTGCTGGTGCAGCGGCTGCTGGGCATCAAGGACCCGCACCGGATGCTTGTGCAGGAAAAGGCGGTCGTTGATGCCCGGACGGCTGCTGCCGCATGGGTTGGCGCGACGTATCAGGATGAGGGCGGTGAAACCTGGACCGAACTGGATGTTTCGGCACTGGTGCGGGACGACGCATTCCTCGAGGCCGCGCTGTGATGTCGGCGCGACTGGTGAAATTGCCAATCGACTGCAGCGCGATGTGCGCCACGTTGCATGGTTGGAGGATGTATGGCATTTGAGGCGCCGGGCAGCAAGCCGGGGCGCAACGAACAGGCGCCTGCCGACGAGTTCGCGGAAGTGATCACGGCGGCTGCTGATCTCGCGGTGCGTCCGCTCGCCAGCCCCCTGCCGGTCATCGGCCGAATGCCGGTGTCGCGGCAGTACCTGATACTGGGCACCTTGTTGGTCGCACTGCTGATCCTGTTCGGCGTCACCGTCGTAACGGACAACCGCCAGTCTTCCTATGGCACGGTGTATCTCTCGACATCGGCCAACATGCGCATGCTCACGCAACGCATCCCCAAGGCGACGCAAAGCGGCTTGTCGGGCAACTTCGCCGCCTTCAGTCAACTGCAGCTTGCACGCGACCAGTTCGTATCCGGCCTGAAGCTGCTGATGCTCGGTGGCGAAACGGCCGGCGTCAGTGTCCCGTCCAGTTCCGACGCCATTCAGCCGGCCCTCGACGTGCTGTCGAAGGATTGGGAAAAGACCGAACGCAATGTGACGCTGGTTCTCATGCAACAGAAGAACCTCTCGGGCCTGGGCGCTGCGGCCGGCTCGATGAGCGCCAGCAAGCCGGTGTTGCGCGAACTGGCCGATAAGTACCTGGTCGCCAGACAACAGGGCAAGACGGCGGCGGCTGATCTCGCCGCAGCCAGCCAGTTGATCGTTCTCACCGAACGCCTGGGCAACACCGCCAACGCCATGCTCGGCGCGGAAACCGTCGATGCCAATGCAGCCGCCGCACTGACTCGCGACGGCAACGCCTTTCGCGAGCTGCTGATCGGCCAGCAGAAGAGCACCGGCGATCCTGACCTGCGCCAGATCCTTTCCGATCTGGACAAGGCGTGTACCGATTTTCTCGATGCGGCCACCGCCATCGCCGGCAACGTGCAGAGCCTGGTGAACGCGCGCAAGGCGGCGCACCAGGTGGTGGACGATTCCGAGGCGCTCTTCACTGGCACGGAGAAAGTGGTGCAGGCCTACGAAGAGGAACTGACCGGTCGGGCCGGCAATTTCATCGCCCTGGCGGTATTTGCATTGCTGTCCGCCGGCGTCATCTGGCTGATGGTGCGTGTTTACGTCACCGACGAGCGCCTGCGCGCTGAAGAGTCCGAGCGCCTGCGCCGGGAATCGGAACGACAGCGCGAAATATCGGAGCAGCAGCGCCTGGAGATCGAACGCCAGAGCCGCGCAATCGAACAGCAGAATCGCGCCAACCAGGATGCCATCCTGCGCCTGATGAATGAAATGGCCGATCTGGCCGACGGCGACCTGCGCACGCGCGCCACGGTGACCGAGGAAATTACCGGAGCCATCGCCGACTCGGTCAACTTCACGGTGGAAGAACTCTCCAAGCTGGTGGCGCGCATCAATGACGCGGCCGCCCAACTGACTGACTCCACGGCTTCCGCCAAGCGCACTTCCGAGCAATTGCTGGCCGCCGCCGATTACCAATCCACGGAGATTCGCGACTCGAGCGCATCGGTGCTCGGCATGGCGCAGGCCATGACGCGCATCTCCAGCGGTGCCGCGCAGTCCGCAGAGGTGGCGCGCCAGTCACTGAACGTGGCGGGCAAGGGCGCCCAGGCGGTGCAGAACTCCATTGCCGGCATGGACGAAATTCGCGAGCAGATCCAGGAGACCGCCAAGCGCATCAAGCGGCTGGGTGAGTCGTCGCAGGAGATCGGCGAGATCGTCGAACTCATATCCGACATCACCGAGCAGACCAACGTGCTGGCCTTGAATGCCGCCATCCAGGCCGCCAGCGCCGGCGAGGCCGGGCGCGGATTCTCGGTCGTTGCCGAAGAAGTGCAGCGGCTCGCCGAGCGGTCCGCCGCGGCGACGCGCCAGATCGGCAGTATCGTCAAGACCATCCAGAGCGATACGCAGGACACCGTCAGCGCCATGGAGAAAAGCACGCAGGGCGTGGTCGAGGGCGCCAAACTGTCGGACGCCGCCGGGCAGTCGCTGCAGGAAATCGGCGACGTATCGAAGAAGCTGGCAGGGCTGATCGCCGACATCACCACCGTGACCGAAGAACAGTCGCGCGCCGCCGGCACGGTGGCGCGCAGCATGCAGGACATTCTGAACATCACCGAGCAGACCACCGCCGGCACGCAACGCACCGCACAGTCCATCGATCAGTTGTCCCAGCTGGCAGCGAGCCTCAAGGGCTCGGTGTCCAATTTCAAGATCTGACCGATATTTTGCGAAAAGACATGAACGCCGGATGGATCTTCGCCGCGGACAACGCGGATTTCGCGGAGCAAAGCGGATCAGGAGCGGAACATGGAAAGGGCCATGACTTTCGCCTGACGCATGCCCTCAAGTCCCGTGCGGCCGCCATGCAAGTCCGCGTTCATCCGTGTTCATCGGCGGTGAAGGCGGTGTCGTAAAGATGAACGCCCGCACCCAATTCGACGCCGGCCCCCTGTCATGGGTGAAGGGCGAGATCGACCAGGCCATGCGCGCCGGGGCGGATGCGCTGCGCGAGTTCGCGGCGGGCGGGGCGATCGATGTTGCGAAGTTCCATGCCGGCGTCGCCCACCTGCATCAGGCCAACGGCGCGCTGGCCATCGTCGGTCTGGACGGCGTGACGCGCGTCGCCGAGGAACTCGAAGGTTTGCTGGCCGACATCGGCAAGGGAGTCGTGGCGGGTGAGCCGGCGGTATTCGCATTGTGCGCACGCGTGATCACCGCCATCACCGGCTATCTCGAGCAACTCATGTCCGGCGCGGCAAACCAGCCGCTGCGCCTGTTCCCGATCTACAGCGAACTGGTCGCGGCGCGCAACGGCGGCGACGCGCAGAAAGCCGATCAGGCCGACCTGTATTTTCCCGATTTGTCGCCGCGGCCGCCGCGGCGCGAGCGGATGCCGGTGACGCTGCATTCCGAGGAAGCGCCGCGCTACTTCCGTGACCAGCGCACGCGCTATCAGCGGGGTTTCCTGAAATGGCTGAAGAACGATGCCAGCGGGAACGAGGGCGCACAGGACATGTTCGAAGCGGTGCGCGCCATCGAACAGACCCAGGGCCTGACCTCGCAGCGCTCGTTCTGGTGGGCGGCGCAGGCTTTCTTCGAGGCGCTGGTGCAGGGTGCGCTGCCGGCTGATCTCGATGCCCGCCGCATCTGCAATCGCGTCGAGGCGCAACTGCGCCGGCTGGTGGAAGGCTCGCAGAACGTCGCGGAGCGCCTGATGCGTGAAGTGCTGTACGGCATAGCCCTGGCGCGGCCGATCACTCCCGCCATCGAAGAGGTGCAGCAAACCTTCCGTCTGGCCGGCACCGTGCCGGGAGCGGACGACGCTCCTGCCGCGGAACCCGCGGCCCTGGCGCAGGTGCGCGAAGTGCTGGCGCAGGTGAAGGATTGCTGGAACCGCCTTGCCACCGAACCGGTCGGCCCCGCCGCGACCGGCTCCGCCAGCGGCGCTTCACCCGCTGGGCATGCGGGCAGCGTTGAAGCCGTCGCGCCGACGATCGGCGATTTCAATGCGCTGTCGTCCAGGCTGGTCGCGGAGACCGGGCGCCTGGGCCATGCCGACGTCGCCAGGCTTGCCACCGATATTCACGATGTCGGCGTGTGGCTGTCGGCTGATACCGCGCGCATGAGCGAAGTGGTGGCGCTGGAAGTGGCCACGGCGCTGCTGTTGCTGGAGAACGTGGCCGAGCGTTTCGCCGCGCCGGGTGCGACGCCCGGCGAGGACTTCCGCGAGCAACGCGAATTCGTGTCGTCGCGACTGACGGCGATGAAGGACGGCAAGCTGTTGCGCACCGCGCCGGGCATCCCGCTGCTGGATGAAATGTCGCGACGCGCGCAGGAA
>CANIIN010000067.1 GCA_947467405.1 Betaproteobacteria bacterium
CGCAAGGTGCACGGCCCGAAATAGGCTCATCGGGCGCGGCGCAACCCGTGATCAGGGTGCGCCGGTCCGGATTTGACTTTCGGGTAGAATTACAAACCGCATGTGGAGTCGCAGATCTCGTTCCGCTTCGTCCGTTACCTGACAAGCATTCTCGCCTGCGTTTCGTCCCCCTGTTCTTCGTGGAGAATACCCAATGAAAAAGAATTTTTTGCCGAAGGTGCTCGGATTGTCCGCGGCGTTGCTCATGGCGGGCATGACCCAGTTGGCCATGGCGCAGGCCTATCCCAACAAGCCGGTGAAGATGCTGATCCCGTTCCCGCCGGGCGGCCCCACGGACCTCACGGGCCGCACCTATGCCGACAAGCTCACCACGGCGCTGGGCCAGAGCTTCGTGGTGGAAAACCGTCCCGGCCCGAACGGCATCATCGTGTCCAACGCCACCATCGCGGCGGCCGCTGACGGCTACACGCTGGCGTTCTCCTCGGTGGGCGGCGCGGTACTGGCCCCGGCCATCAACGCCTATCGCAACAAGCCGCAAGACCCGGATACGCTGAAGCAGCTCACCGCCGTCAGCCTGATGGCCGAGACGCCGCTGGGCATCTTCGTCAACCCGTCCCTGAACATCAATACCGTGCCGGAACTGATCGCGCAGCTGCGTGCCAATGGCGCCAAGATGAACGTCGGTTCGGACGGCATTGGCTCCAGCACCCATCTGGCCGAGGAGCTGTTCATGAACCTGCTCAAGCTTGAGTCGACGCATGTGCCGTTCAAGGGCACGGTGGACGTCACCAACGCGCTGATGCAGAACCAGGTGCAGTGGTCGGTCACCGGCATCGGCGGCCCGCCCATCTCGCTGCATCGGCAGGGTCGCGTGAAGATCATCGCTGTCGGCGGCAGCACGCGCCTGCCGGCGCTGCCCGAGCTGCCGACCGTGGCCGAGGCCGCCAACCTGCCTGGCTTCGACGTGGCGTCGTGGTTCGCCATTTTCGTGCGCACCGGCACCGACAAGGCCATCATCAACAGCCTGTCCACCGAAATCCAGAAAGCGGCGAAAATGCAGGATGTGATCGACAAGCTCGGCGCACTGTCCATCGTGGCGCGGGGTTCCACGCCGGAACAGTTGAATGCCAAGGTCGATGCCGATTACAAGAAGTGGAGCGACCTGCTCAAGACCGGCAAGATCAAGTTTGAATAGCAGCGTCGAACAAAAGCGTCGAATAGCAGCGCCAGGGTCAGGCGGTAGTTTCTCCGCCTGATCGCTGCGTTTCACCCAGCCGATTTCAGCACCCGTGCCGGCCATCGTGCCGGCGTTCTAGTTCTACAAGGAGCAGTCATGAGGGACTTCAGCAATCTTCAACATCCCGAGCAGGAATACAAGAAATTCCTGGCCGAGGGCAAGTTCATGCTTCAACGCAACCGCGACACCGGCAAGTTCTTTTTCTATCCGCGCATCGCCGAGCCGGTCACCGGATCCACCAACCTGGAATGGGCGGCGCCGTCCGGCCTTGGCACCGTTTATGCCGTGACCGTGGTGCGCGCCAAGCCGCCGGCACCCAACTACAACGTGGTGCTGGTTGACCTGGCCGAAGGCCCGCGCATGATGAGCCGTGTCGAGGGCATCGCGCCGGAAGCAGTCAAGATCGGCATGAAGGTCAAGGCGCGCGTGATCCGCCAGGGTGAAGAAGGCGTCGTCGTCTTCGATCCGGCCTGAGTTCGCCACTCCTCCTCATCATCTGGCACGAAGCCACGAACGCCACGAACAAGGACACATCATGAAAGACGCATTCCCCCGCGGACAGACCGCGATCGTTGCCGCCGCCACGCATGGCATCGGTGAAGCCCCCGGATACAGCTCCATGGACCTGGCGGTTGCCGCCAGCCTGAAGGCCCTCGACCAGGTCGGCCTGAAGCCCGGCGACGTCGACGGCCTCTTCATCGGCTTGCCCGACCAGTTCCTGTCCGGCCTGCAGTTGGCCGAGTATCTGGGCATCCGCCCCAAGGTCACCGACAACAACCGCACCGGCGGTTCGGCCTTTCTCACGCACGCCATGTTTGCGGCGCTGGCCCTCACCACCGGCCAGTGCGACGTGGCCCTGATCTGCTACGGCAGCAACCAGCGCTCCGCCGCCGGCAAGCTGGTCAGCTCGGCCAAGGAAGCGTTCTTCGAAGCGCCGTACAAGCCCATCACGCCGGGTTCGTCCTATGCGCTGGCCGCTTCGCGCCACATGCACGAGTTCGGCACCACGCGCGAGCAGTTCGGCGAGGTGGCCATGGCCGCGCGCAAGTGGGCGCAGCTCAACCCGGACGCGTTCATGCGCGACCCGCTCACCATGGACGACTACATGAAGGCGCGCCTGGTGTCCGATCCGTTCGGCCTGCGTGACTTCTGTCTCGTCACCGACGGTGCCGCGGCCATCGTCATGGTTCGCGCCGATCGTGCCAAGGACCTGATCAAGAAGCCGGCCTACCTGCTCGGCACGGCGGCCGCGACCTATCACCTCGACATCACCGCCATGCCTGATCTCACCACCACCGCCGCGGTGGATTCCGGCAAGCGCGCCTTTGCGCAGGCCGGCGTGAAGCCCTCGGACATCGATGTGGTCGAGCTGTATGACGCCTTTACCATCAACACCATCCTGTTCCTCGAGGATCTGGGCTTCTGCCCCAAGGGCGAGGGCGGACGCTTCGTGTCGGGCGGCAATATCGCCCCGGGCGGCAAGCTGCCGGTGAACACCAACGGCGGGGGTCTCTCCTGCGTGCACCCCGGCATGTACGGCCTGTTCACGCTGGTCGAAGCGGCGCAGCAGATCATGGGCGTGTGCGGCGAGCGTCAGCAGAAGGACGTCAACCTTGCGCTGGCGCACGGCAACGGCGGCAAGCTGTCCAGCCAGGTCACCTCCATCCTCGGTTCCGAAGCCACGCTGTAATCCCGGCGGGAGCGATCGGACATGACGGTTCGTGCCGCACGTCTGCAGCCGAAGAAGGCGGCCAAGTCCCCGGTCAACGGGACTCGCGCCGCTTCTGCTGCGGTCGCGGGCCAGGCTGTGCCGCGCGTGCCACCGGTGCAACGCGAGGCGGCGCTGTCCCTGTTCGACCGCGGCGAGCAGTACAAGCGGAAGAAGCAGGAACTGCTGCGCGCCGCGGTGCGCGTCTTCAATCAGAACGGGGCGCTCAACACCTCGCTGGAAGACGTGGCGCGCGAGCTGGGCATCACCAAGGCCGCCATCTACTATTACTTCGAGAGCAAGCAGGAAATACTCTACGAGTGCTACGGCATGTCGCTCGACCTCGCCGACGACATCGTGGCCTACGCGCGTGAGCATGGCCGCAGCGGCCGCGACAAGCTGCGCTTGTACATCCGCCGCTTCGTTGAACAGGGTCTGTCGGAATTGAATCCCACCATGGGCCTGCGCCAGCAACTCACGCTGGAGCCGCGTTACCTCAAAAAATTGGTCGGGCGCCGGCGCATCCATCGTGACGGCGTGCGCGCCCTGATCGCCGAAGGCGTCAAGGACGGCAGCATCGCCCACTGCAATCCGGCCGTGTTGCAGTCCATGATCGCCGGCGCGCATTCCTGGCTGTTCATGTCGTTCCGCCACGACGGCGACATGTCGGCGGTGGAAATGGCCGAGGCCGTCACCGAACTGATGGCGGGCGGGTTTGAATCACCGCCGGCGGCTGTCGGAGCCGCCGCTCGATCTGCCGCGCGGCCCACCGCGCGTGTCAAAGTCCGCAACGCAGCGCGGCCATGATTTTTCAGCGTTCAATGAAGGCATCACCGAGGCAACCATGACGCAGTCAACACCACGATCGCTCGACGCCCTGTTCCGGCCCAACTCGGTGGCCATCATCGGCGCCTCCAGCGATCCGAAGAAAATCGGCGGCCGCCCCATCAATCACCTGAAGAACGGCGGCTTCAAAGGCGCCATTTATCCCATCAATCCGCAGCCCGAGGTGCAGGGTCTGAAAGCCTATGCGTCGCTGCATGACGTGCCCGGCGCCGTGGACCTCGCCGTGATCGCCGTGCCCGCTGCAGGTGCGCCGGCGGCGCTGGATGAATGCATCAGCAAGGGCGTGCGCGCCGTCATCATGTTCAGCTCCGGCTTCGGCGAAATCGACGCTGCGGGACGCGCCGTGCAGGACGCCATGGTGGCCCAATGCCGCGCCGCCGGCATCCCGATGATCGGCCCCAACTCCATCGGGCTGTTCAACTCGGTGCACGGTCTCTATGCCACGTTCATGACGTCGCTGGACAAGGGCATTCCGCCGCCCGGCAACATCGGCATGGTCAGCCAGAGCGGCGCGCTGGGCGCCTACATGCAGGCCATCGCCACCGATCGTGGCATGTCGTTCAGTCATTTCGTCGCCACCGGCAACGAGGCCGACGTCGACGTGTCGGAGTGCATTGGCTGGATGGCGGAAGACCCCGCCATCAAGGTCATCCTCGCCTACATGGAAGGCTGCCGCGACGGCGCACGCTTGCGCGCGTCACTGGCCAGGGCCGCCGCCAACCGCAAGCCGGTGGTGATCATGAAGGTCGGCAAGTCCGAGCGCGGCGCCGCGGCGGCCGCCTCGCACACCGGCGCGCTGGCCGGCGCCGATGCGATATTCGACGCGGTGTTCCGCGAATACGGCGTGCATCGCGCCAGCTCGGTCGAGGAAATGCTCGACATCGCCTACGCCTGCTCGCATGGCGTTCTGCCGCGCAGCGATCGCCTGGCGGTGATCACGGTATCGGGCGGCGTGGGCGTGATGGCGGCCGACCTGGCGACCGAGATCGGCCTCGACCTGCCGCCGCTGCCGGCCGACGGTCAGGAAGCGGTGCGCCAGATCGTGCCCTTTGCCAGCGGCGTGAATCCCATCGACACCACGGCGCAGACGCTGGGCGATCGCACGCTGTTGGTGCGCATGCTGTCGGTGATGCTGGAGAAGGGCGAGTTCGATTCGGTGTTCTCGTTCATGTCCAACCAGGGCCACAGCGTGTCCGACATGGCGGTGCTGAAGCCGGCGCTGATCGACATGCGCGCACGCTTTCCCGATCGCCTGTTCGTGCTGTGCATGCGCGCGGCAGCGGATGTGCGCGCCGAACTGGAAGCGAACGGCCTCCTGATCATCGAAGATCCGTCGCGCGCCATCCGCACCATCGCCGCGCTGGCCGGGTTCTCGAAGGGCTTCGCCCGTGCTGCGCAGTCGGCGGTTCCCATCGAAAGCGTGGCTGCCATGGCCAAGGTGGAACTGCCGGCCAAACCCGACGAAGCGCAATCGAAGGCCATTCTCGCGCGCGCCGGCATCGCCTTCGCGCCCGAACACACGGCCAGGAATCGCGATGAGGTATTGAAGCTCGCTGACAAGACCGGTTTCCCGCTCGCCATGAAGGTGCTCTCGCCGGATATCCAGCACAAGTCCGATGTCGGCGGCGTGGCCCTCGGCATCGAGAATGCCGCGGCGGCCGGCGCAGCGTGGGACGCCATGATGGCGACCATCAAGACGAAGGTCCCGACCGCGCGCATCGAAGGCGTGCTGCTCTCGCCCATGATCTCGGGCGGCGTGGAGACGGTGCTTGGCGCGCATCGCGATCCGGTGTTCGGCCCGGTGGTGATGTTCGGCCTGGGCGGTGTGTTCATCGAGGTGCTGCGCGACGTGGTGTTCCGCCCGGCGCCCGTCAACCTCGATCAGGCGCACGCCATGATTCGCGAGATCCGCGGTTTTCCACTCCTGACCGGGGTGCGCGGCAAGGCCGGCGTGGATCTCGATCGCATCGCCTCCTCGCTGGTGGCACTGTCGCAGTTCGCCGCGGCCCACGCCGATTCGGTGTCGAGCGTGGAGATCAACCCGTTCATCGCGCTGCCCAAAGGGGTGCAAGGTGGCGGGTGCGGCGTTGATGCATTGATTGTGAGAGATTGAAGTTTCGCAATGGGACGTATCCAGTTTTTATCTGAACCAGCAACAGAGGATGAATCATCATGATGAGCACACCAGCCGCACAGGTCGCTGAAGACCCGGCAGAAGAGCAGCGCCGCATGCTGCGTGAAAGCGCGCTGGCCTTCGCCGCGAACGAACTGAAGCCGGCGCGCATGCGCACGCTGCGCTTGCAGCCGGTGCAGTTCGACCGCAAGCTGTGGAAGACCATGGCGGAAATGGGCTGGACCGGCCTCATGCTGCCGGAAGCGCACGGCGGCTCGGCCCTCGGCATCGCCGACATGTCCGCGGTGGTCGAAGAGTTGAGCCGCGCGCTGTTGCCCGAACCGCTGGTGGCCTCGGCCGTGTTCGCCGGAAATCTGATCGCGCACGGCGACAACGACGCGCTCAAGGCGAAGCTGCTCCCCGCGCTGGTCGCCGGCGACCTCATTCCGGCCGTGGCGTTTCAGGAGGGACTCAAGATCGATAGTCCTGTGCAGTCCCGTGCCGAAGCCGCCGGCAAGGACTTCGTCCTGAACGGCGTGAAGTCGTATGTACGTCCGGGCGCCGGCGCCGACGGCTTCGTGGTGTCGGCGAAGTGCGGCGATGGTCTGGGCCTGTTCTGGATTCCTGCTGGTACAACAGGCGCGGAACTGAAACTGGAGCGTTCCACGGATGGCACCGACATCGGCACGCTGACCCTGAAGAACGTCAAGGTCGGTGCAGACAACGTCGTCGCCAGTGCCAAGGTCGGCGCGGCCGCGTTCGATCGCGCCTTCAACGAAGCGCTTATCGCCGGCAGCGCCGAGCTGCTCGGGCTGATGCGCGGCGCGCTGGACATGACCACCAACTACCTGCGCACGCGCGTGCAGTTCGGCAAGCCCATCGGCAGTTTCCAGGCACTGCAGCATCGCGCCGTCGACCTGTATCTGCAGCAGGAGCTCACCGCCGCCGCGCTGGTCGAAGTGGCAAGGCTGTTCGAGGAGGGCGGCTCAGGCGACCAGCTGAATGCGCTGGCCAGCCGCATCAAGGCGCGCGCATCGGATGCCGCCATGCAGATCGCGCGCGAGGCGATCCAGATGCACGGCGCCATCGGCTTCACCGACGAATACGACGTCGGCTTCTACTTCAAGCGCATCGTCGCCCTGTCGGCCTGGCTGGGTAACAGCGCGGAACATCGTCGTCGCTATGCCGCCTGCAGCGGCATCGGCAAGAAAACCTGAGCTTTTTGTCTATAGATGAACTATGCAATGGGGCAACCCTGTTTTGTCATTCCCGCGAAAGCGGGAATCCAGTGTCTTTTGCCAAACGTCGCTGGATCCCCGCTTTCGCGGGGATGACGGAGTCTTTGACTGGCGTCGTCGCGAGATTTTCAGGTCTCAACAAATTCTGACCAGCATATTTATTCGGAGCAGCACACCATGACCAACTGGAACGCAATGAGCGATGAGGAATTCCGTCAAATCGCGCGGAAATTCATCGAAGACAACTATCCGCAGAAACTGCGTTATCCCTCCAAGCGCCTGCGCTGGGCGGAAATCAAGGACTGGTACTTCACGCAGTCCAAGGCGGGCTGGATTGCCCCCGGTTGGCCGGTGGAGCACGGCGGCATGGGTCTTGCGCCCGGCAAGCTGATCATCTGGGTGGAAGAGCAGGAGAACTACGGCGTTGGCCGCGCGCCCGACCATGGCCTGACCATGATCGGACCGACCATCATCCAGTTGGGCAGCCCGGAGCAGAAGGCGCAATACCTGCCGAAGATCATCACCGGCGAGCACGTGTGGGGGCAGTGCTATTCCGAACCGAATGCCGGCTCGGATCTCGCCAGCCTGCGCACCGAGGCCGTGCTGGACGGCGACCATTTCGTCGTCAACGGCCAGAAGATCTGGTCCACGCTGGCGCAGGACGCCACGCACCTCTACGTGCTGGTGCGCACCGACAAGAACGTCAAGAAGCAGGAGGGCATCACCTTCCTGTTGGTGGATGCCAACACGCCCGGCATCACCATCCGTCCCATCATGACCATTGCCGGCGACGACAAGTTCTGCGAGGTGTTTTTCGACAATGTGCGCGTGCCGGCGGCCAACGTCATCGGCGGCGTGAACAAGGGCTGGACGGTGGCCAAGACCCAGCTCGGTTTCGAGCGCATTTTCCTCGGCAGCCCGAAGCTGCCGCAGTACGCGCTGGGCCGCCTGGAAGACATCGCCATGAAGATCGGCGCCTTCGACGACGCCCTGTTCACCGACAAGTTCACGCAATTGAAGCTCGACGTGGCGGACCTGAACGCGCTGTACCGCCGCTACACCGAAATCGTGCGTCGCGGTGGCCAGCTGCCGCCCGATGTGTCGATGCTGAAGGTCTGGTCCACCGAAACCTACGCGCGCATCGCCAGCCTGATGGTCGAGGCGGCGGGCGCCGCCGGTGGCCTGGATGGTGCGACCGATCTCGGCGGGATGACCGAGGACATCATGACGCACTACTACTACGCGCGGCCGGCCACCATCTACGGCGGCAGCAACGAAGTCCAGCGCAACATCCTGTCGCGCGCCACGCTCAATCTGCCGGGTTGAGCACGGGGCAGTGCGCCGCATGGCGCACTGCCGCCGCCGAACTTGCAACCAAAACAAAAAACCGGAAAACCCCATGAGCGAAGTCAAGACCGACGGACTGGTCAGAACCGAAATCCGTCCCGATCATCCCAACGTGTTGCTGGTCACCGTGGACCGTCCGCCGGTCAACGCCATGAGCGTGGACACCTATCGCCAGTTGTGGGAGACCTTCGAGAGTCTGCGCGAGCGGCCCGAGATCCACGTCGCCATCCTCACCGGCGCCGGCGACAAGGCCTTCATCGCCGGGTCGGATGTGAAGGTGCTGGCCGAGCGCACGCCCGAGATCACCGCCGCGCGCGGTTACGGCAGCCGCCGCACCTACGACGCCATCCG
The DNA here is from genome assembly GCA_947467405.1 of Betaproteobacteria bacterium. Classification (GTDB taxonomy): domain Bacteria; phylum Pseudomonadota; class Gammaproteobacteria; order Burkholderiales; family SG8-39; genus CAIYPG01. The sequence continues at coordinate 8,841 of CANIIN010000067.1, forward strand.
CAACTGCGCCGTGCCGACCATCGCCGCCGTGAACAAGGCCGCGCTCGGCGCCGGTTTCATCATGGCCTCGGTGTGCGACTTCATCGTGTCGTCCGAGAAGGCCAAGTTCGGCCTGCCCGAGATCAACGTCGGTGCGCTGGGCGGCGCGCGCCACATCATGCGCGTGGTGCCCGAGAAGGTGATGCGCGCCATGGTCATGACCGGCGACCGTTTCGATGCGCATTACCTCGAACGCCTTGGCGTGATCTATCGCGTGGTCGAGCACGACAAGCTGATGGACGCCGCTTTCGAACTGGCCGATTCGCTGGCCGCCAAGAGCCCGCGCCTGATGCGCATGCGCAAGGAAGGCATGAACCTCGCCGAAGAGTTGCCGGTGAATGAGGGCTACCGCGTCGAGCAGTTGTTCACGGCGCTGGCCGGCAACCATCCGGACGCCAAGGAAGCCGCGCGCGCCGTGGCCGAGAAGCGCAAGCCGGTGTGGACGAAGTAGTTTCGGGCCGTTGCACCGATGCTTGTAGATCAAGTATCGATGCGGTTCTTTGGGCAGTTGTTATCGATTGGGACGGCTTTAATAGTTTCGTCATTCCCGCGTAAGCGGGAATCCAGCGTCGTTTAAAAGTCACTGGATCCCCACGTTCGCAGGGGATGACGACGAAAGGGACGGGCGGCGATGAGATTCGACAATTGGTTGAAAAATGTAGTTGGTGTTTCCATTGCTGCAGCCACGCTCTTCTCCAGCGCCGCTCAGGCGCAAGCCTTCCCGGCGAAACCCGTCCGCCTGATCATTCCCTACGCACCCGGCGGTTCCACCGACGTGCTGGGCCGGCTGTACGGCGCGCGCTTGCAGGAACTGCTTGGCCAACCGGTGCTGGTGGAGA
>CANIIN010000068.1 GCA_947467405.1 Betaproteobacteria bacterium
CCTTTTTTCATGGGGAAATGCCTTGGAGATCGGCTCCAGATGGCGCTCTACAAGGCATTGCCCTGCCGTGATCTGCATACCCCGGAGGCCTGCGCCGGATCGCCGCGCGTCACGGCCAAGCATCACTGCAGCATGAAGGTTTCGTATTCGAGTCGCGCCAGCTTGTTCTCCAGCAACTGCATGGCGACCACCACCGTGATGAGCAGCGCCACGGCGAAACCGTAGCCGTAGAACGCAGCGCCCAGTTGCAGCGTCACGGCGGTCAGGCCTAGGTTGAGGATCAGGAACAGCGCGGTCAGGAACATCACGTAGGCGCGCTTGTCGAGGTAGAAGAAAATGTTCAGCAGGCCGAGCAGCACCACCTGCAGGCCGGCCGCCACCACATCCACGTACAGCAGCGGCAGGTACAGGCGTGAAATCCCCAGCAGGTCGAGCAGCGTCGGTCCGGCGACGAACACGATCAGCACCGCCATGGACTGGATCTTGATGATCTCGAACAGCGCCTGGCGGATGGTGAACACCATTTCGTCGCGCATCTGCTCGATGTAGTCGAGCGAGCCGCCGTCGCGAACCGAGTCGTAGAATTTCTGGAAGTACTCGACGAAGTCGGTTTCGATGCGCACCAGGAAGACCGCCATGCCGGGGATGATGGCCAGGTAGGCGAGGAACACCGGCAGGTCATAGATCATGGAGGCGCGCAGCGGGCCGATGATGGCCTGCCCGGTGTCCGGGAAGTACCAGAACAGCAGCTTGTCCGCCCAGACGCCGAGGTTGTAGAAGAGCCCGGTGATCATCAGCGTCGGATACATCGCGCCCTTCTTCAGGAACTCGAAGGCGATGAAGTGGTCGGACGGGTAATTGCGCAGCGTCATGACGATCATGCCCATCAACAGCACGAAATGGCCGATCACGAAGCCCAGCAGCAGTCCTTCCAGTCCGAGCGGGCGCAGCACCAGCGACGAGGCCACCGTGATGGCGTAGCCGAGCGCGAACAGGTAGACGATTTCCTTGTACTGCTTCATGCCGGACAGGAACAGCGTCGCCACCCAGATGCAGCACATGATGACGAAGCCGGCCAGCATCAGCACGCGATAGGCGTCCGATTCCTCCCGGAACAGCGTGAGGATGGCGAGCAGTCCCAGCACGCCGCATACGACGATCACCAGCAGCATCAGGCCATTGAAGTTAGGCAGCACCATGCCGTCCTTCTTCTCGAACAGACGATCCGCGATGTAGCGCGTGAAGGCCAGCTGCACACCGCCGGTGAGCACCAGCGAAGTCACCATGATGTAGGTGACCGAAATCTGGAATTGCACGATCTGGAAGTTCGGCAGCACCACCGACACCGACAGCATGCCAATGGCGAGGATGCCGATGATGGAAAGAATCCACGGGCCCGAACTGATGATGCCGGCGTAGGCATAGGCCTGGAACAGGCTGGTGTAGCTCTCCTTGCGCAGGAGCTTGCGGAGTTCGAAGCCTATGCCGGCCACGACGTTCCCCCGTGCCAACAAAGAGCGACAGGCGGTTGAGCCATCGCGGCCTTTTTGGGGTCCCCGTTGGGCTCGCCGAGAAGCGCAGACGGGACGGGAGAAGTCCGTCGCGGATGTCTGAGCGAACGCAGCCAGAGCTGCGTGAGCGAGTTCCGCGGCGGCCCGTTCCGGCGAGCATCGGAGGGTAGTCGCGTAGCGACCGGGACCGTCGGGGTCGCCTTTTCTTTGGATACTTTCTTTTGGCGAAGCAAAAGAAAGTATCTCGCCGTCAGGCGAAAGGCGGCCGTCGAGTCAAGGCTGGACATCAGCAATCCCTCCGCTGCTTGCCAGTGCCTTCTCGTATACCTCCCGATAACTCCCGAACATCCGATCCTGCGAGTAGTACTTTTCCACTCGCTTCATGCCGGCCACCGATGCGCTGTGCCATTTCTCCGGATCGGACAGCAGTTCGATGGCGGCGTCCGCCAAGGCCTGCGGATCGGCGATGCCGACCACGCGACCGGAGGCGCCCAGCGCCTTGTCTTCGTCGTCCAGGCCGTAGATCAGCTGCCGGCACGAACCGACGTCGGTCGATACACCGGGTACGCCGGCCGCATAGCCCTCCAGCAGCACCAGCGGCAGCGCCTCGCTGATGGAAGACAGCACCACCAGTCCCACCTTGGGCAGCAGGTCGGTGAGTTTCTGGAAGCCGAGAAAACGCACCTTGCCCTGCAGGCCGAGCCCGTCGACCAGGCGATGGCATTCCTCGGCGTAGGCCTTGTCTTCATCTTCGGGGCCGGCGATCCAGCCTTCGGCTTCGGGCATGCGGTTGATCACGGTGCGCATGGCGCGCACGAAGGTCTTCACGTCCTTGATCGGCACGACGCGACCGATCAGGCACATGACCTTGGGGACTTCTGCGGGACGCTTGTCACGCAGCGAGGAGAACAGCGGCAGGTTGATGCCGTTCGGGATGTTGCGTGTCTTCAAAGGGTCAGCGCCGTCCGCGACCTGGCGCAGGCGGTTGATTTCGTAGAGCGCGATGATGGAGTCGGCGGCGTCGTAGCAGGAGCGCCCGAGGGCTTCGAAGAAGCGGATCCACATCTGACGGAAGTAGCTGACCTCGGTGGCGTCGCGCTGGAATACCGAGCGGTTGTCGGCGATCCACTCCGCCGAGAACAGGTCTATCTTGCGTTCCTTGGTGTAGATGCCATGTTCGGACAGGATCAGCGGCTTGTCGTAGCGGCGCTTGCACAGCGCGCCGAGAAAGCCCGCATAGCCGGTCGAGACGGTGTGGAAGGCGCGTACCGGGATCATGCCGTCACAGATGCGGCCCAGCGCCCACACCGGCGCATGCATGGTGCGGACGGTCCAGAAATAGTCCACGAACGACGGGTCGGTGCAGTACTTGCGGTACATCTTGCGGATGTAATCCCAGGATTCGCGGCTGTACAGGAACTGGCGGTGGTCGAGTTTTCCGTTCAGTTCATCGCCCACCTTGCCCAGCAGATCGGCGCCATCGGGATGCGAAAGCGGTGCGCGGAAATAGTCGTGCATGCGCTCGATCATCTCGAACATCACCGGATTGCCGGGAAGGTCCTCGATCAGCGAGTTGTCGTCGCTGTCGTGCAGGTAGTGCGTTTCCGCGTGCACCACGTTGTCCGGCAATTCGTATTTCAGATCGCCGTAATCCTGGCGCCGGCTGCCGACGAAAATGATGGCGTAGGTGAGTTCCGGAAAGCCGCGGATGATCTGATTCACCCAGCTTGATACGCCGCCCGCCACGTAAGGGTAGGTGCCCTCGAGCAGCAGTGCGACGTCGGCGCGGTCGGCCGTGCGCTTCATCGCCGGACCCCGTTCGCGGCGGACCAGTAACGCAGCACCGGCCCCATCATGGGGGTGGGCTGGGAGTTGCGGGTCAGCCTTGCCACGTATTCGCGCAGGGCCCGGAAGTCGTGCCGGTCATAGGCGACTTCGGCGAGGTAGGGCAGCGCGCGCGATTCCGCCAGGCCGCTGGAGATGGCACGTGCATAGGCAGCCGAGGCGAGATCGAGCTTGCGCTGGGCGTGCAGCGCGCGACCGCGCAACAACCACAGTCCGGGAATGTTGTCGGAAAGCTGGAGCGCTTCTTCGGTGTACTTCACGACCTGGTTCAGCGTGTGCTCGCGCACGTCTCCCTGAACCAGCCCGGTGTAGACCAGTTCCCAGTTCAGTTCGGCCAGTTGGCGCAGCGCATTGATGCGTCCGTCGCGGTCGAGCAACCGGTCCAGCGACTCCAGATGGCCGAGGATCTGCGTATTGATGATCTTTTCCTTCTGGTCGAGGATGCCGTAGGCCACCAGGCGGATGTCGTCGGCCGAGTCGCCCAGCAGCTTGCGCAGGGTGGGGGCGGCGACGCGTGTCGGCATGTTCTGCAGGGCAATGAGCGAGCGCATGCGCAATTCCGAGGGCAGGTTCGGGTCGAGCAGCGTGGCGCGCAGCCCGGCGACGCGGAACTGGATGTCCGGATCGCGGATGGACAGGACATATTCGGGCGCGCGAACGCCGCTGAACGGATCTTCCTTCTTGACCAGCGTGAGCAGCGGTGTAATCACGATGGCCGAGAGAATGCCGATGATGCCCAGCAGAGGCATGAAGAATGCAAATGAGAACAGCAGCGCGGTCACCCATTGGTGCGGCTCGCGGTAGCGTTCGGGCAGCACCGGCATGACGGCTGAGGCCAGCAGGATGGACGCCACCAGATGCAGCGCCAGGTACATCATCACCTGCGCGGTACCGTTGACGAAGTCGGCCAGGAAGTAGGTCGCCGCCACTTCCAGGAAGGCGGCTGCGGCGGCGGTCTTCAGCATGCTCATTGCGGCAGCCTCGACATCAGCCGTTTTACCGCGGCGAGCGGATCCGGTTCGGACAGCGAGGACACCGTGACGCGAATGTTCAGCGTCAGCAAGTCGGCGCCGAAATTCTCGCGCATCGAGCTCTGCATCCGCAGCACATAGCCCTCCACCGACGCGTCACCGGCGATCGGCATGAGGGTGACGATGAAACTCTGGTTGGCAAGGTTCTCGATGCTCCATACGACGTCCGGGCCGCGCCGGTTGCGCATCACATGTTGATAGATATCGGCGCGCTCGGGGTGATCGCCCAGCACGAGGGTGACGATGCGGCTTTGCACGCCGAAATCGCGCTGGATGCGTGTGAGCTTGACGAGTTCCTCGGCGAAATCGATGGGGCAGCCCGGGTGTTGCGCCAGCAGCGGCATGACCTGGTCCGCGACCGTCACCCCGTCGGCATAGGCCGCCAGCAGCACGGCAAGGGTCTGCAGCATGTCTTCGTTCAGGGCGAAGAAGGGCATCCTCGTGACGGCCAGCACGCCCAGCATTCTGTGCCGGCTGTCGGTGATGGGCGCGACCACCAGATGTTCGGTGGGTATGGTCTTGTCCAGCTTGTCCACCTGGATGTGCGCCAGCGTGCGCTGTTCACGCGCGAACGCCAGCAGCGGATCGCTGGGCAGCAGCGGTGGCGGTTCGCCGAGAGAGGCGATGCGGCGGTATGAGCGATCGGCGAGAATTTCGGCGCTGTAGATCGCGGCGACTTCCAGCTGCGCATACTGGCCCAGGAAGTCCAGAAAATCCTGGGCGCCGGCGAGTTCGCTTTCACCGGTGCGCGCCGAGATGCGGCGCCGCAATTCGGTGATGGCATCGCGCAGCGTGGTCGGGCGCGTGAGCAGGTCCTGCTCAAGCCGGTCGTGCGACAGGCGCAGCAAGTAAAGCCGGTTGGTGACGCGCTCCACCCGGTCTTCGAGATAGGAGTTTATTTCACTGATGCGGCGCAGACGGGTGCGCCACATGCCGCTGTATTCCCCGCACACCAGCGTCAGCAACAAGCCGCCGAGGAAATACAGCTTCGGAATTTCAGCGGTGAATGGATCGGGCTGCTGCGACATCCAGCCCCCCAGCAGGATCACCGCCCCGAGGACGCCCGGCAGAACGCCGTAGCGCATGGCGACCAGCACCGGTGCCATCCACGACCACGGGAACTGGTGGTGCACGAACAGCGGGTCGTCGGGCGATATCCAGCGACCGATGAGCAGGGCCAGCAGGGAAAAAAGGACGGTTTCACCCCATGCCGCCCAGCCGCTGAGCCGTGGCTGCAGCCAGGCGCCCAGCCACAGCGGCATCCAGCCGGCGGCGACTGCCTGCGACAGGGGTTCGTCGTTGCCGCTGCCGCGTCCGCTGTTTTGGCCGGACTGGGGCATCAGTCTGGCTGCTTCACTGGATTGGCGCCCGGGACAGCAGGTCGCTGATCAATTTCTGCGCGACGGCGGAGAGTGCCTCGCGACTCCATCCACTGCGCGCGCCGACGGCGCTCCAGACCACCTCGCCGCTCTGCAGGTCGATCACTTGCAGGGCGATGCCGACGGCCGGCTCGCCGTCCACACCCACCTTGTAGCGCCATTCGTCCACGGCGCCCTGCACGCCGTAGCGAATGCCCTGTTCCCGCGCCCACTTGGCCGCGTCGGCCTGCACCTTTCGTTCAGCCGGTTCCATCAGGCTTTCCGTATTCAGCGTGGCCGGATAAGTCGCCAGGGCGCCGAGACCGCGACCGCGCAGCAGCGCTTCGGTGATGGTTTCGGCACGCAATCCTGCCTGCGGAACCTCGGTGTGGTTGGCGATGGGCAGGAGCACCCAGCGCGCTTCACGCGACAGCGTTGCGGAACCGGAACTGCTGCTGGTGTTCATGACCGAGCAGCCAGCGAGAAGTCCGGTGAGCAACGTGGCCACGAGGACCAGGCGCGAAGGCCATGCAATGGCGCGGGCCGGGGAGGCCTGGTACGAAATCGATTTTGCCGATGTGTTCATCGCGAACTCCTTGCCGATTCTGTTCAGGTCTGGCGGCATCACACTTGCGCGCGATGCTTTCAATCGAAGAAATACTGGTAGCGAAGGCCCGTTTCACGCACCGTGACATTCGCGCCGCCACCGCCCTTCGAGCGCAGCCAGTACAGCGAAACATGATCGGTGCCGAGGATGCTGCCGCCTGCGCCGAGCAGCCAATTGTAGCCGCTTCCCGAGGCGGAATTGGCCGATCGACCGATGTCCATGAACGGGCGCACGGCGCGCGAACGCTCTTCGCGCAAGGTCGTGCCGAAGCCGGCGTTGATGCTCCATTGGCGGAAACTCTGCGGCACGAAAAACGAAGCAGAGGCGGTGCCGCCGGTCGGTATGACTGTCGCCACCAGCGAGTCGGCGCTGGTGCCGGCCTCGTAGTGCGAGATGGTGCGCGCGATGCGTACGTTGAAGTCGGGATATTCGCTGCGGAGGCGATAGCCGCCTTCGTAATAACTGCCCTGCCCGGTGCCCAGTGTGCTGTCCTGCTGGCTGTGGAAGCGCGCCGACCAGAGGCGGCCGACCAGGTATTCGCGTGCAGACAGCCCGTACTGCAGTCCGACGCTGGCCTCATCCTTGTGTCCGGCGATCTGCAGCGGAACGGTATCGGTCGCACGTTCGCGCAGCGTCAGCGCGATCGATCCGGTCAGGCGCGGCGTGACGAGGCGCGAGTGACGCAGGCGCGCGGTGGTGAAGCCGGCCAGTCCGTAACGGTTGCCCAATGCGATGTCGGTTTCTCCATCGCCGGCTTCGATGCCGTGGCGATACAGTGAGGACACCGTCATGCTGCGATCGGTGCCCGGTACACCGGTCAGCGCGGTCGGATCGGCGGTGTGCTGATGGAATAACAGCATCTCGGTGGCGATGCGCAATTGCGGCGTCGTCCAGGCCTGCGCGCGCAGGGTCTGTTCGTGGCCTTGCAGGACGCCGCGTTCGAACAGCGTATTGCCCGCGATGACGCTGCCGGCGGTGGCCAGCAGGTCGGTGGACAGGCGCAGGTGCAGGTCATCGCTGTCCGGGGCGCGCGACAGGGCCCGGGCGCCCAGGGCCTGCGCCTCGGCAATGCGCCCGGTGGCCCGGGCGGCCTCGATGCGGCTCATGGCCGGTACGTTGTCGCTGCCGGCCGCCATCAACTGCTCGAGCCGGCTCCAGTCGCGCTCGGCCAGCGCCAGCGCGTAATCGGCCCAGGCGGGCGCCGACGTGCGCCGCGCATAACGGGTCCACATCCATTGCCGCGCGGCGTCGTAGCGTTCTTCTCCGAGCATCCATGCCAAGGTGAGTTCGGTGGCCGCCGCATCCAGTTTCCGGTCGCCGTCACCGGCCGGATCGGTATTGTCGGACGCGGGACTGTCCTGGCGCAGCAGGCGGCGCATAGCCGATAGTGCCGCGTCGCCGGGGGCGTTGGCTGTGGCGAGGCGCGCGTAGGCCAGCATGGCGTCGCGGCGATCCTTGTCAGTCGTGTTCGAACCGGGCGTTGCGGTCTTGCCGAGTTGCTGGCGGGCCAGAGCCCAGGCGTGGCGGCGGATACGCCAGGCCATCGTCGTGTTGCCGGCTTCGTCGAGCGCATCGGCATAGTTGGTCAGCCAGACGTAATCGCCGCCGCGACGGGATGCCTGACGTGCCAGCCAGGGCAGCGAGCGGCGCGGTTCGCCCAGTACCTGCCAGGCGGCCGCGTAGGCATCCCAATAGGTCGCTGTGGTGGATGCTGCGCCATTCCATTCACGCAGCAGGGCGGCCAATTCGCGCTTGGTCCCGGGTTGTTCGCGCGCGTCGATGAGTTGCCACAGCAGCGCGGTGCGCAGGTCGGTGCTCGCCGGCGCCAGTGCCAGCGCCTTGCGCAGTTCGGCGATGGCCAGTAGCGGCTTGCCGATGCCCTGAAAATAAATGGCGCGCAGGCTGAAGTAGTACGGGGTCGTTTGCAAGGACGAGCTGTCGTCCGGCGGTACCTCTTCCAGCAGTTGGCCCATCTGCACGAAGTCGCGGCGCTCGCTGCTCATCTCCAGCGCCACCAGCATGCCGGACACGCTGTGAAAGCGGCGCCATGAGAGCAGGGCGAGCCGGCGGGCCTCGTCCGGCTGCACCGGGCGCAGCAGCGCCACCAGGCGTTCCAGATCGGCCTCCTGTGCTGAACCGCCGCGTTGCAAGACGCCGTAAGCAGTTTTGGCCGTGTCGTCTTCCTGAAGTTGCCAGGCCAGTTCGGCAAGCAGTTTCCAGTAGCCGGCGTTGTCGATCGATGCGCGGTTCTGCAGGGGATTGAGGATTTCGTACGCGCGGGGAAAGTCCGAACGCAGGAACAGCAGCGTGGCGAGGCGCACCGCCAGGTCGGGATTGGGACCGCCGATGGCCATGAGCCGTTCCAGCGAACGCGCCGCGTCATCCGAGCGTCGCGCGCGTTCCTGCAGCGTGGCGAGGACATCGAGAATGACCGGTTCGGACCTGGCCTTGAACTGCTCCTCGAGATACTGGATGCCATCGCCGGGTCGGCCGAGATTTTCGTAAACGTCGGCGATGAGACGCCATTCGTCACGATCGAGTTTGCGTCGTGATGCCTCGTGCTTCCAGGCGAACAACAGGGCCTCGTCATCGTGCAAACCGGGAGCGAGGCGCAGGATGGCCCTGAAGGCATCCTGACTGGCGGCCTGCCTCGCCATGAACACCCAATGGGTGAGCGCGATGTCGGGCTTGCCGCTCCACTCTGACGACTTGGCAAGCTTTTCGCGCCATGCCATGTCATTCGGGCGCTGTGCCACCGCGGCTTCGGCGACCCGCCAGGCATCGGCGACGTTGCCGTTGGCGAGAAACACATCGAATGCCAGCGTGTAGATTTCCTCGTCGTACGGACGCAATGTCACGGCCGGCGCCTTGGCGGGCGCGGTGGCTGCAACTGGCGAGGCTTGCGCCCGGGCCTCGCCGACAAACAGGGACAGGAAGGCGCCCAGCAGTGGCATGCCAGGCGTCGATCGTTCGGCATGCGCAGCCAAGACAGCGGAAGCGGGCGTGGCGGACATGTGCAGGAGGCGCTTCATGTAGGCTTGCGCGCGGGCCGGATCGTTGGCCGCCAGCGCCAGTCGCGCCAATCGTTTCAGCGTCTGCTCGTCGTCTGCCAGGTCGCCGATCTGGGCATCGGCTGCGGCGAGCGCTTCGCGCAGCAGATTGCCGGATTGCAATGTCGCGACGCCGCGCAGATACAGGTCACGCTGCCGGTCGTGATCGGGGGTGCGCTTGCGCGCCACGAAGTAC
>CANIIN010000069.1 GCA_947467405.1 Betaproteobacteria bacterium
ATCAGCGACGCGGTGCAGAAACTCGATTGCGGATCAGGACTTACGTCATTACTGCCGGGTAAGCGTTTTCCCTCTGGTATAGAGGCATATCACTAACTAATGCGAAAAGAGCCTTGTATATCCCCCACTTCAGAGGGAAGCTTTTCGAGGCATGCTGATTTTCTGGACTTGATCAGCGCTTCCCTAGCGTTCGAAAGCGTCAGTCGGGCCTTTGCCTCGCCGAACCAGCACCGGTTCGGGCCCTGTCAGGTCGACAACAGTGGTTGGCGTGATACCGCAGTTGCCGCCGTCCATGACCAGGGCCAGATCGCGCTCGTATCGATCCCTGATCAGCGCGCAATCATTGATCGGCTCCTCCTCACCCGGAAAAATCGCGGTGGACGACAACATCGGCTCACCCAGCGCTTCAAGAAGCGCGAGCGTGACGGGGTGATCGGGAATCCGCACGCCGATCGTCTTGCGCTTGGGATGCATCAAGCGTCGCGGAAGTTCCTTGGTGCCTTCCAGAATGAAGGTATAGCTGCCCGGCGTCATGGACTTGAGGATCTTGTAGCGAGCGTTGTCGACGCGCGCGAAAGACGCTACTTCGGCGATATCCCGGCACATCAGCGTCAGATGATGCCGATCATCCACCCCGCGCATCCGGCGCATGCGCTCCATGGCGTCCTTGTCGCCGATGTGGCAGCCGAATGCATAACAGGAGTCCGTCGGATAGGCGATGACGCCCCCGTCGCGGATCAACTGCGCAGCTTGCCCGATGAGGCGTGCCTGCGGATGGCTGGCGTGGATGACGAAATACTGGGCCATGGCGAATCGCTATTGCTGCAGCGTTACCAGGACTGCCAGACCGGGGTCACACCCGGCGGCATCAACGGCAGCGCGCCGAGTTCGGTGCGGCTTTCCCCCGGCCCATGAAAGTCCGACCCACGTGACGCCGTCAGACCGAATTCCTTGGCGAGCATCGCGAACTCCCTGAACTGCTCGGGGCTATGACTGCCGGAGAGAACTTCAACGGCCTCTCCCCCCATATCCCGGAACTCGCCGAGAAGTTCGCGCATGGTGGCACGTGGCAAGCCGTAGCGGCCAGGATGCGCCAGCACTGCAGTACCGCCGCTGGAACGAATCCACTTGACCGCGTCCTCGAGCAAGGCCCATTGGTGCTCGACATAGCCCGGCTTTCCCGGAACCAGAAAATGGTTGAATACCGACCGCGTATCCCGCGCATATCCATTGTCTGAAAGAAATCGGGCAAAGTGCGTACGACTGAGCAGCGACGCATTGCCTGCATAGGTCAAGGCGCCTTCCAGCGCTCCCGGTATGCCCGCTTTGGCAAGCGAATCGGCCATTCTTTCGGCACGCGCCGCTCGTGAATGACGAATGCGCTCCAAACCGCCGCACAATTCCACATCATCGGTGCTGACCCCCAGTCCAACGACATGCACGCTGAGCTCGTCGCGCCAGACGGATGAGATTTCAACGCCATTGATCAGGCGAATGCCGTGCTCATCTGCAGCCCGGGCGGCTTCTTCCAGTCCGGACAGGTCATCGTGGTCTGTCAGCGCGAGAACATCCACGCCTCGTGCCGCCGCAAGACCCACCAGGGCGGCGGGCGACAACAATCCGTCGGATGCTCTCGAGTGGCAGTGCAGGTCGATATTCACCCGTTGATGTTATCACGCAGGTGGCACTACTCTTATCTAAGGAAGCGCTGATCAAGTCCTGGAAATAAAAACGCTCGAACAAGCTTCCCTCTGAAGTGGGGGATATACAAGGACAAGGGGGCTTGCCCCCTTGTTCAGTGAATCCCTAAAACCCAGCGTCGACGCACGACATCCAGAGCCTAATCCAGAAGGAACGGCTCTATCCATCCGGCAAGCTTTTCCGGGAATTCGTGATGCAGCATATGGGTCGCTTCGGGAATGACTTGAACGCGCAGATTCGCAAAGCATGCCTTGCGCGCGACCAGTTCCTCATCGGACAAACCCAGCGACTTTCTGATGTGAGTCTGGCCTGCCTCGATGGCCAGCACGGGTGCTGTGATGCGCTTCCAGCAGGCCTTGGACTCTTCCACGCGGAACAGCACGGGATTGACGAAGCGGTGTATCGGGTCGGCGGCCAGCTCCACCTGGCCGGCATCATTCAGACGCCCCCAGTGAGGCGCAAGGAATGTCGCGCGCTCAGCAGTCAGCAACGGATTTTCTCTGCGCATCCGCTCTGCCAATTCGGCAAATGAAGCATAGCGACGAAACGAGGGTGTGGTTTCCAGTTCGCCGAGCCAACGCTGGTAACGAGCCGGCGCCTCCTGCGGTTGTGTGCCGCGCAAGCCGTAATTGTCGAGATTGACCACCCTGCGCACCCGCTCCGGCCGGATGCCGGCGTACATGCAGGTCACGTTGGCGCCCATGCTGTGACCAACCAGATTGGCTGGTTCGCCCGGTTGCAACGCCTCCAGCAAGGCATCCAAGTCGGCGAGGTAATCCGGAAACCAGTAGCTGTCCCGGCCCGACCACTGCGTCAACCCGAAACCGCGCCAGTCGGGGGCAATGACATGCCAGTCGCCGCGGAGTTCATCGACCAGGAATTGAAACGACGCGGACACGTCCAGCAATCCGTGCATCATGAAAATCTTTGGCGCGCCTTCGCTGCCCCAGCGGCGCACTTGATAGCGCAGGCCGCGGATATTGATGAACTCGGACCTGCTTTGCTTCATTGTCGACGACATTTATGGGTACCTGATTCGGAATTCGATGCACATGATATCAATGTAGCGTTGCCGAAGCGGGACAGGCAGGCCAAGGTGCAGTGCTAAGATCGCGTCATTCATCAATCCTGCAGCTGAAATGGAATTGCCATGCCGATATATTCCCTTGGCGAGCGTCGCTTCTCCCACTCATCCGACGAATGGTTCATTGCCCCGAGCGCCGATATCATCGGGGCGGTTCGGCTGGGGCATCAGGCAAACGTCTGGTTCAATTGCGTGCTGCGTGCCGACAACGAAGTGATCACGATCGGTGACCGTTGCAACGTGCAGGACGGATCTGTGTTCCATGCTGACAGAAACGCTCCTCTCACCCTTGAAGACAATGTCAGCATCGGCCACAAGGTCATGCTTCACGGCTGCACGATTGGAGCAGGCACCCTGATCGGAATGAATGCGGTCGTACTCAATCGAGCCAGGATCGGAGCCGGAAGCATCGTCGGCGCACATTCGCTGGTGCCGGAAGACAAGGTCTTTCCCGATGGTGTGATGCTGATGGGCTCGCCGGCCAAGGTCGTGCGCGAGCTTCGCCCCGAAGAGAAAATCCGCGTGCTCGGTATCGCGCAGAACTACGTCGACCGGGCCGCCAGGTATCGGTTGGAACTCAAGCTGGAATCAGCCTGAAGGGCGCAACTGCGGCGGCATCACTGACCTTCAGAACCTTCGGGAACCGCTTGTAGGCTCCACCCACAAGTGGAGCGAAAAAAAACCGCACCAAAAGGTGCGGTTTTTTTATTGACCAGGCAATTCAAGAATCAGGCGACTTTCTTCTTGCCGTCGAAGAATTGCTCGTCCTCGGTCGAACCATGCAGGGCGCCGGTCGACGCCTTGCCGCCGGTCACTACGTTATTGACTTCATCGAAGTACCCGGTACCGACTTCGCGCTGGTGCTTGACGGCGGTAAAGCCCTTCTCAGCCGCCGCGAATTCCTTCTCCTGGAGTTCAACGAAGGCGGTCATGTTCTCGCGCGCGTAGCCGTAAGCCAGTTCGAACATGCCGTAGTTCAGCGAATGGAACCCTGCCAGCGTGATGAACTGGAACTTGTAGCCCATCGCACCCAGTTCATGCTGAAACTTCATGATTTCGGCATCGGCCAGGTTGCGCTTCCAGTTGAAGGACGGCGAGCAGTTGTAAGCCAGCATCTTGCCCGGGAACTTCTTGTGGATGCCTTCGGCAAACTTGCGCGCGAAGTCCAGATCCGGCGTACCGGTTTCGCACCACACCAGATCGGCGTACTCGGCGTAAGCCACGCCGCGGGACAAGGCCTGATCGAAACCGTTCTTCACGCGGAAGAAGCCTTCAGCCGTGCGCTCACCCGTCAGGAACGGTTTGTCGTTGTCGTCGACATCGGAGGTGATCAGGTTGGCTGCCTCGGCATCAGTACGGGCCAGCAGGATGGTCGGAACGCCCATCGTGTCTGCAGCCAGACGTGCGGCGACCAGCTTCTGAACGGCTTCCTGGGTCGGAACCAGCACCTTGCCGCCCATGTGGCCGCATTTCTTGGCTGACGCCAGTTGGTCTTCAAAGTGCACGCCCGCAGCACCGGCCTGAATCATGGCCTTCATCAGTTCGTGTGCGTTCAGCACGCCGCCGAAGCCGGCTTCGGCATCAGCAACGATCGGCGAGAAATAGTCGACATCCCCCTTGCCTTCCATGTGCTGAATCTGGTCCGCACGGGTGAAGGTGTTGTTGATGCGGCGAACCACTGACGGAACGCTGGTCACCGAATACAGCGACTGGTCCGGGTACATGGACAGGCTGTCGTTGGCGTCGGCGGCAACCTGCCAGCCGGACAGATAAATGGCCTGCAGGCCGGCCTTGACCTGCTGCATGGCCTGGTTACCCGTGAGGGCGCCCAGTGCATTGACGAAGTCCAGCGAATTCATGCGCTCCCAGAGCTTCTCGGCGCCGCGTCGGGCCAGCGTGTGTTCGACCTGGAGGCTGCCGCGCAGGCGATAGACCTCTTCGGCGGTGTAGCCGCGCTTGACGCCCTTCCAGCGGGGGTTCTCGGCCCAGTCTTTTTTGATCTTTGCAATTTCCTGCTCACGATTGCTCATGGTTTCTCCAGATTAAAGGATGTGGTTAGTAGGCAATGCACCGTGCTTGCCTCCTTCTTGTTCGTCACCTGAACCTGAGCGTGCTGCTGGGTGTGGCTCGCTTCATTTTCTGGCGTCACGTGACCGGCCTGAGATCTAATCTGGCACGGCCTCCGGGAGAAACGCGGTCTGCCTTTCTCCACGTCAGCGCCGCAACCTGGGTAATTGGGTCTTGGCGTTCGTGAGTTCCAACTTATTTCACAGAATCTGCAACATCATCAGAACGGAGCGGATTTTTTCATGTTTTTTCCGGCACCGCAACATCTTTCTTGAATGTTCAATACGGAAAAAAATCTTTTAAAAACAATAACAATGAAATGCCATTTCAACATCTGAAAAGCCCCTCCCGGCAGTGATTGCTGCATTGCCGCAATCCATTTCACAAATTCGACTATCTGGCAGGAATCCCGTCTCGCAAAGGGTCATCAGGGCGGGTGTTAAAATTCAGCGCTTCGCGCCACCGGCCGATGCCTGTCACTACCGAATTTTCTCGTTGAGACCGGTACGCCAGGCTCGCAAACCGGCTTGAGCGCCGGACGCAGTCTGCCCCTACCCCGACAAACCGTTCAAATTCCCGGACAAGAATCATGACAACGACCATCAAGCAGGATGACCTCATTCAGAGCGTCGCGGACGCCCTTCAGTACATCAGCTATTACCACCCGAAGGATTTCATCCAGCATCTCGCGCGCGCCTATGAACGCGAACAGTCCCCCGCCGCCAAGGATGCCATTGCACAGATCCTGACCAATTCGCGCATGTGCGCGGAGGGCCATCGCCCGATCTGCCAGGACACCGGCATCGTCAATGTGTTCCTCAAAATCGGCATGGACGTGCGCTGGGAAGGCTTCAAGGGCTCGATTGATGACGCCGTCAACGAAGGCGTGCGGCGTGCCTATACCCACCCCGACAACCCCCTGCGGGCCTCGATCCTGTCGGACCCGATCTTCACGCGAAAGGACACCAAGGACAACACGCCGGCGGTCATCCACACGACGCTCGTACCCGGCGACAAGGTCGAAGTCACCGTGGCCGCCAAGGGCGGCGGCTCGGAGAACAAATCCAAGTTCGTGATGCTCAACCCATCGGATTCCATCATCGACTGGGTGATGAAGACCGTGCCGACCATGGGCGCCGGCTGGTGCCCGCCGGGCATGCTCGGCATCGGCGTCGGTGGCACCGCCGAGAAAGCCATGATCATGGCCAAGGAGTCGCTGATGGATCCGCTCGACATGCACGATCTGCTGGCGAGAGGTCCCAACTCCAAGATCGAAGAACTGCGCATCGAGATCTTTACCAAGGTCAACGCGCTGGGGATCGGCGCACAGGGCCTGGGCGGCCTGTCGACAGTGCTCGACGTCAAGATTCGCGACTACCCCACGCATGCGGCGTCCAAGCCGGTGGCCATGATCCCCAACTGTGCCGCGACGCGTCATGCGCATTTCGTGCTGGACGGTTCGGGCATCGCCGACCTGGAACCGCCGTCGCTGGACGATTGGCCCAAGGTCGGCTGGACGGCAGCGCCGACCTCCAAGCGGGTGAACCTCGATACCCTGACACGTGAAGAAGTCGCCAGTTGGAAGCCGGGCGACATCCTGCTGCTCAACGGCAAGATGCTGACCGGGCGGGATGCTGCGCATAAGCGCATCGAGGACATGCTGGCCAAGGGTGAAAAGCTGCCGGTGGACTTTACCAATCGCACCATCTATTACGTCGGACCGGTCGATCCGGTACGCGACGAGGTGGTCGGCCCCGCCGGCCCGACGACGGCGACGCGCATGGACAAGTTCACCGAAACCATGCTCGCCAAGACCGGATTGATTGCCATGATCGGCAAGGCCGAGCGTGGCCAGAGCGGCATCGAGGCCATCAAGAAGCACAAGGCTGCTTACCTGATGGCGGTGGGCGGCGCGGCCTATCTGGTCGCCAAGGCCATTCGCAAGCAGAAGACGCTGGCATTCGCCGAACTGGGCATGGAAGCCATCTACGAATTCGAGGTCAAGGACATGCCGGTGACGGTCGCGGTTGATGCCAACGGCATCTCGGTGCACAACACCGGCCCGGCCGAGTGGGAAAAGCGCATTCGCGAATTCAAGATACCCGTCGCGGTGGCCTGAGTTACCCATGCACAGACTGTTGCAGAGCGTGGCCCGATGAGTACACCGAGGTTGACGGCACACTACCGGGTTCATTGTAGCGACCGGGACATCGAGGCTTTTGCGCAGTCCATCGCGCTTGAGCAGAGCGTCGAAGTGCCGATGGAAGTGGTGCGCGACGCCTTCGTGCGCGACCGCATCGTGGGTCAGGTCGCTTCCATCGCTGCCATCGACGCCGGCGCCCCGTTGTCCGCTGCCGGCAAGCGCGACTTCCTGGTCAAGGTGGCGCTGGCTACCGAAACCACCGGCGGAGACGTCGCCCAGACCTTCAATATGCTGTTCGGCAACACCTCCATGCACGACACGGTGGAACTGGTCGATGTGGAGTTCCCGGACGGCTTTGCGCAGCAATTCGGCGGCCCGCGTTTTGGCCTGGAAGGTTTGCGCGACCTCACCGGCGCGCATGGTCGTCCACTGACCTGCGCGGCGTTGAAGCCGCAGGGGCTCCCGGTTTCCAAGCTCGCCGAGATCTGCCGCACCTTTGCGTTGAATGGCGTGGACGTCATCAAGGATGACCACGGACTGGCCGACCAGCACTACTCGCCGTTCCGTGAGCGCGTAAGCGCGTGCCAGGCAGCGATCGAATCCGCCTATCGCGAAACCGGTCGTCGCGTGCTGTACGCCCCCAGCCTGGTCGGTTCTGCCTCGAAGCTCTTCGAGCAGGCGCGCTTCCTGCGCGATGAAGGCGTCGGCGCGGCTTTGCTGGCACCGTCGCTATTGGGCCTGCCGCTGTTTCATGAACTGGCGAAGGATCACCTGGCCGTGCCGATCCTGGCTCATCCGTCTTTCTCGGGAGCGGCGCGAATCGCGCAGCCGCTATTGATGGGACGGTTGTTCCGCATGCTGGGCGCGGACGCGGTGATCTATCCGCACTACGCGGGTCGTTTCGCTTACCCCGAAGGCCTCTGCACGGCCATCGCCCGGGAATGCCTGACCCCGTGGCAAGGCATCCGCACAGCGGTGCCGGTGCCGGCGGGCGGCATGACCGTTGAACGCGTTCCCGAACTCGTGCAGTTCTATGGTCAGGACGTCATGCTGCTGATCGGCGGCTCCCTGCTGCGCGCCGGTGACGCCCTGCCCGTGCGAACGCGCGAGTTCGTCGCGGGCGTGGCTGGCGCTGGGCGCCAGATTTCTCAGGCTGCGCGATGAGCGATTCGCCCGTTCGCCGCTTCAGTCCGGCATTTCGTTGGGATGGCGTGGATGCCCTGGAATACAAGACCGAGGGATCCGCGCCCTTCCGCGACGTGTCGCGACAGGTCCTGTTCCAGGATGAGGAACTGGCCTGCCAACTGCGCTACTTCGAAGTTCAAGCGCAGGGTTATTCCACGCTCGAACGTCATCAGCACGTGCACGCGGTCATGGTGATGCGCGGCAAGGGTCGCTGCCTGGTCGGCGACCGGGTCCACGATCTGAAAACCCACGACCTGCTCACCATTCCGGCCATGACCTGGCACCAGTTCCGCACGGAAGGCCCTGAGCCGCTTGGTTTTCTGTGCATGGTGAATGCGCAGCGTGATCGGCCGCAATTGCCGACCGAGCAGGAACTGCAGGCCCTTCGACTCGATCCGACCGTGGCGGCATTTATCGCCTTCTAAAGATCCCCTGTGTCGCCTCCGGGCAGTCCGTCGAAAGCGAACGCAGCAGCGCCCCTTGGAACCGTTCAGTTGCGCAACTGCACGGTTCGACTGCGCAGGAATACCGGGATCATGAGCAGATAGACCAGCGCGCTACCGCGCGGGGACCAGAAAGCGACCAGCGTGGCGAGCGCGGCGCAGACCACGGTTCCCAGCACCCGCACCTTCATGGCTCGACCCGTGGCCGGTGCGATGAGTGGCTCCTGAAGTTCGGGATGCCCGACAAGATAATTCACATGCAGGTAACCCAGCACGCCCAGCACCAGCAGGTTCAGTGAGTAGATCGCAGCGCCGACAAAAAGATTGCCGTGCTCGCCGAGCACCGACGCCGTGAACGGCATGACGCTGACAAACAGAAGCAGCCACAGATTCAACGAGGTCAGCTTCTGGTCCACCTTCTTCACGTAATGAAAGCCGCGCTGATTGCTGGTCCATAGCAGCGACAGGAACAGAAAGCTGACCAGCCAACTACCCAGTTTCGGCCAGAGCGCGACCAACCGCTCCAGCAACTCGGCATCGGTCGCTTCATGTGGCAGGTCGGGAAGTTTCAGTTCCAGCACCAGCAGCGTCAATGCAATGGCATAGATACCGTCGGTGAGCGCCTCCAGACGGTGCTTACTCATGCCCTGACGATGAGTTCCTTCGCTCATGTTCGGTGACCTCGCAGGTTGGTTGATGGCCCCGGGGAGACATGGCCCTGGCGCATTTTACCGACACAGCGTAACGATGCATTGTCGACCGTGCAGAGGAGGTAAAATCGTCGCCATGACTTCCACTGCCACCAGCACCGATGCGCCGGTGCTATCAGACGCCGCCGTTAGAAATGCAAAGTCAGGCCACCATTCACCACGATTGACGGTTGCCGTCTGGCTGCTCGCCTGCTGTGCCATGGTGTTCGGCATGATCGTCGTTGGCGGAGCGACACGCCTGACCCACTCC